>JAUMYE010000024.1 GCA_030528815.1 Candidatus Saccharimonadota bacterium
ATAGATTCTGGATAATAGCCGTTATCTTTGTAAAAGCCTTCTTCGAGGGCGTAAGAGAGTGCATAGATGGCGATGTTGCGCTGTGTATCGCGGTCCATCTTGGCGACGTCTTGCTTTTGTAGGAAAAATAGCACTACAAAAATGCCAGCAATTACGATACAAATAATAATTTCTAAAACAGTAAAGCCACGCTTATTCTTCATTCTGTAGTTATTTTAACATATTTTCTAGGCTGAGCTACTGGCACTAAAAATCCCCAAATCTCTCGACTTGGGGCTTAAATTCGATAATGGTAGCACCAACTGGGATCGAACCAGTGACCTTAGGCTTATGAGTCCTACGCTCTAACCAGCTGAGCTATGGTGCCATACGGGTATTTTACCAAAAAACGCTTTGCTTTTCTAGCACAAGCATAAATGGCGGAAGGAGTGAGATTCGAACTCACGGAGCTTTTTACACTCGCTGGTTTTCAAGACCAGTACCATAAACCACTCGGTCATCCTTCCACTCCGCTATCTTATCATAATTTTACCCCTCTGGCAAAACATGGCATAATTTAAGAAAAGGAGTGTAATGAAAGTTAGAATCAAGAAAACTGCTGAAGATGTAATATTGCCACAATACGAGACGCCAGGTGCGGCTGGTTTTGATTTTCATGCCTATATCAAAGAGCCTTATGTCTTGAAGATTAACAAGCGCTACGCTGTGCCAACTGGTTTGATTTTTGAGATTCCAGAGGGCTACGAATTGCAGATTCGCGCTCGCTCAGGTCTTGCTGCGCGCAATGGTATCACTATGATGAACGGCGTTGGCACGATTGATTCGGATTACAGGGGCGAGGTGCACGTTTTGCTTACAAACCGTGGCGAAGAAGATTTTGTAATTGAGCCTGGTATGCGCATCGCTCAGGGCTTATTTGAAAGAGTTGATCAGGCAGAGTTTGAGCTAACCGACGAAGAATTTTCTGAGACAAAAAGAGGTAAAAAAGGCTTCGGTTCTACCGGAGTCTAAAAACAAGGCAATGGAAAAGGCGGGTCGCGATGACCCGCCTTTATGAGCATTAGTCCAGATCGTGGGCGCAGCAGGATGTGCCATCAGAGTAGTGAACGCAATTGCTTCCACCAGCGAGGATAGTTCCGAGTCTTGACGCTACGTGTGCTACGGCGATTTTCCAGGCATTGATGCGATCTTCGTCCTGCATAACAGGAGAATCGAAGTCGATCTTGATAGCCGGGCGGCCGCAGCTGCGCGCGTTAGTAACGGTTGCGTAAATCATCTCTTCGCCAATAAGCTCGAGGATTACGTCCTCAATACTCTTCAGGTTCGGCTGACCTTCGTATTCGAAGTCGCCGCACATGATGCTGATTGTGGTAAAGGCCCACATTCTGTTTTTTGTAAAAAGTTCTGAGTTACCCATAATAACCTCCGAATAAAGTGAAGCGGTAAACTTTCAGCGGTATTCCGCAACTCCACTTTTGTCTCTGCTCAATGAGACAATACATATTATAGCATAAGCGTATTAAAAAGTCAATATGGCTACATCGAAACGGTGAAAAGTCAAGAAAAAGCGGACTCGGAAGAGCCCGCTGTTTTTTAGAGAGTAACAAGATATCCTAAGCCATCAAGGACAACGACCGCCTCGTCTTCGGTATTGAACTCTTTCAGAAGAAAGATTACGGCTTCTTCGAAAGCCTGAAACCACTGAGTATAATCATTGTCTTCGACAACAGCGGCAGTAAAAGTTGAACTAATCGTGATTGCGGCACTCTCGTTGCAGGAAGCGGTTACTTTTCTGCTGTCTGAGACTACGATTTCGATGCCGGACTGGATACAAGCGTTATTGGCACGCATAAAAATGCCCAGTTCGATGCCGACCATGCCTGCATTATAGTTCTTATTTACGCTACTTGGGGTGCGAAGGCTTGCAGTGGCGACGTGAATATGATCTAAGAACGTATTCATGCTATCTCCTCTTCTAGAGCTGTAAGAATTTGAGCGGTTTTCCGCACTCTAGGATAGTAAAGAACGATATGTATATTATGCTATAAAAAGCTAGAAACGTCAAAAAAGACCCTGGTTATAGGGTCTCTTTTGGGATTAGGCTGCGTTTGTATGAACTGCAACAACGTCGTCTAGATCGTCGATAGCATCGAGAATCTTCTCGACCTTTTCGGCGGTTTCGCCTTCGACAGCAACTTCGTTGTTTGGAATATACTTGAGCTCGGCTTCCTTAATCTCGTAGCCAGCAGCAATCAATGCTTCGCGAACCTTTGCTAGGTCGCCAGATGCAGTATAGATAGTTGTGCCATCTTCTTCGTCAAGGACGTCTTCTGCGCCAGCGTCTAGGGCTGCCATCATGATTTCGTCACCCTTGCTCTCAGTAAAGATTACGCCTTTGCGAGAGAACTGGAACATGACTGAACCTGGATCTGCCATACGGCCACCATTCTTTTCTAGGGTGTGGCGTACTTCTGGCATTGTACGGTTCTTGTTATCTGTTGCTACTTCGATAATGATTCCGATACCTCCCGGACCGTAAGCCTCGTATGTTTCTTCGATAAGAGCAGCTGCGTTCTTATCTGCGACACGTGCAATAGCGCGTTCAATATTGGCTTTCGGCATGTTTGCCAGGCGAGCCTTTTCGAGGACCATGGCTAGGGAAGGGTTCATGGCAGGATCTGTGCCGCCGCGTGCAGCGATTGCGATTTGGTTGCCAATCTTTGTAAACAAGGCACCGCGCTTCGCATCGACGACCGCTTTTTGGCGTTTTGTGGTTGCCCACTTTGAGTGTCCGCTCATCTCTTCTCCTTAGTTATTTATATCTGTTAATATCTTAACATATTATCCCCTAAAATTAAAAAAATGCAAAAAACATTAGACTAACGCTTTTTTATTTTGGGCATGGGTGCTATTTTAAGCACACAAATAAAAAAGGAGGTAAAAATATGAAAATTTTTCGAAGAATGCAGCTATCTGCAACAGAACTAGAACGCATTCGTGCGGAGCTCGATGATTATATTTGGCTCGCACTGGATCTGCGCCGTTGTATTTTGAGTGCTGGAGATATTTATATTGGGGATTTGCGTGATGCTATTCTGGCTCGTCGTGGCCGCGTTGATGATGTTTATTGTGCCGGACTAAATATGCGAACGGGCGAGGTAAATTATCTAAAGACCTTTAACCGTCGTAATCCAAAGGTTGGCTTCAATGGAGAAATAAGTTCGGATACAAAGAATAAGATAATGAAACAGATTGAGTATTTCTTTGGTAACTTGCCAATCTTTAGCGCAGAGGCGGCGCTGCCAAAATATTCGCGTAAGCATTTATTGTCAGCTCTATCGGTCGACTAGATTTTAGGGATGCTATCGGTTAAAATATAGCTATTAACAGGAGGTAATTGTGGCTAAGAAAAGTCAGGAAAATGCAGAAGTGGCTGGGGCGGCAGAGCAGACTTCTAAAACTACAAACAAAAAAGCAGAAAAACCAGCAATGGACGAAGGTAAAAAGCAGGCTCTAAGTCTAGCTCTATCTCAGATTACGAAGCAGTTTGGTGATGGCTCTATTATGAAGCTTGGCGAAAAGTCCAAGATTGATGTTGAGCTATTCTCGAGCGGTTCCTTGTCTCTAGATTTGGCTCTTGGCGGCGGTTATCCAAAAGGCCGCATCATTGAGATTTATGGTCCGGAATCTTCTGGTAAGACTACTCTTGCCCTTCATGCCATTTCTGAGATTCAGAAACAGGGCGGTCAGGCGGCATTCATCGATGCTGAGCACGCTCTAGATCCAGCTTACGCAAGAAGGATTGGTGTAGATACTGGCAACTTGCTTATTTCTCAGCCAGACAACGGTGAGCAGGCGCTAGAAATCTGCGAAACCTTGGTTCGTAGTGGCGCTGTTGACTTGATTGTTGTTGACTCTGTTGCAGCACTTGTCCCACAGGCTGAAATCGATGGCGACATGGGCGATGCCCAGATGGGTCTTCAGGCTCGTCTTATGAGCCAGGCTATGCGCAAGCTAACTGGTATCATTAGCAAGACAAAGGCTACAGTTATCTTTATTAACCAGATTCGCATGAAGATTGGCGTTATGTTTGGTAACCCAGAGACTACGACTGGTGGTAACGCTTTGAAGTTCTATGCTTCTGTTCGTATGGATATTCGCCGTATTGGTCAGATCAAGAACGGCGAAGATATTTCTGGTAACCGCACCAAGATTAAGATTGTAAAGAACAAGATTGCTGCTCCATTCCGTACTGCTGAGTTCGATATCATGTATAACGAAGGTATCAGCAAGGTTGGCGATGTTTTGGATTTGGCTGTTAAATATGGCGTCATGGACAAGGCAGGCGCATTCTTGAAATATAATGGCGAGACTTTGGGTCAGGGCCGCGAAGCCGTAAAGAAGCTCTTCAAAGAAAAGCCAGAGCTTATGGAAGAAATCGACGCTAAGGTTCGCGAAGCTGCCAAGCAAGCTGAAGAATTGTAATAGCAAATGCTCGAAATAAACACGATTTTTGATGATCTCGGACCAGCGAAAAAGCCTGGAGATAAGCCGGCTCCAAAGCGGAGTATTACGGATATAAAACAGGCGGTCCGAGACGAGAATCGTGTGAATATCTATATAGATAACAAGTTTTTCTGTTCCTTGGATATTTCTCAGGTTGTAGATTACCATCTGAAGATCGGTAAGGTTTTAACCGAGGAAGAACTACAGGGCATTCGACGCGCCTCAGATTTTGGCAAGTTCTATTCTAGAGCTCTTGAGTATGTATTGTCTCGACCGCATTCTGCAAAAGAAATTCGGGACTACCTCAAGAAAAAGACACTAAATCGCACGGTTCGCGTCAAGAATCGCAAGACTGGTGAGTATCAAACGAAACAAAAAGAAGGCTATGATGTGAGTCTGGTTCCGCTAGTTTTTGAGCGCCTAGAAAATCATGGTTATGTCGACGATGAGCGCTTTGCGAGGTTGTGGGTCGAGAATCGCAATGTCTCTAAGGGTATTAGCAAAAAGAAGCTGAAGCTAGAGCTACAACAAAAGGGGATTTCTAGTAGCATTATCGAGCAGGTTTTAGAAGACAACTCTCGAGATGAACGCGAAGAACTTAGAAAAGTAATCGCAAAAAAGGCGAACCGATATCAGGATAAACAGAAGTTTACGCAATATCTAGTTCGCCAAGGCTTTAATTATTCGGATGTTTTAGAAGAGCTTCTGGACTTCTTCTCGCCAGAATAGTTTGGATTTCTGAACGGATTGACGTAATTTGGCACGAAATCTTTTCCGCTATTCTTTTTTGGTAGCTTGATTTGCTGCTTGCTGTGCTTGACGGTAATTTTTTCGTCGTCAATTTCGGTAATCTGTGAACGGTTGATTGTAAGCTCTGGATCGACGAAAGCTTCAAAGAATGGGCGCTGAACGATTAGCTGGTAGATAGAGAATGTTCCGGAGTCGATTGTATAGTCGATAACCTTACCGAGTTTCTTGCCATCTTTGGTAACTACTTTGAGGCCAATAAGCTTGAAACCTAAATCCATAGTTTTGTCTAGATGAACGACGTCTTCGCGGTTGACTAATCTATCGGCGGAATCAATAATTAGTCCGTCTTCGCTAAACTCGCGCACGTCGCGAATCATCAAGATGTTGCCGTTTTCTGGATCTTTGGTTGCGGCGCCATCTAGCTCGTAGGCAATCACGCTAAGATCTTCTGGGTCAATAACTGGAGAGTCAGTAAAAGCAATCTCGCCACCAACATGGAGGCTGAGTACAGGGAAATTAATTAGGTTAGAACCGACCACTAGCATTTTTCTTTAAACTCCGCTTATGGAATAATTATAGCATATGAAGAAGGTCTTAGCGGTGTCGGGAGGCATCGACTCGGTTTGTCTACTCCATCTTTTTCGAAACGACCCAGATGTTGTGGTCGCGCATTTTGATCATGGCATTAGGGGTAGCTCTGCTGATGACTGTGCTTTTGTTGAGAAACTGGCTAGGGATTACGGATTAGAGTTTGTCTCGAAGCGTGCCGAGCTCGGCGAAGATTGTTCTGAGGAACACGCACGCGAGATGCGTTACGGCTTTCTTGAATCCTTGCTAGAGAGTTCTGAAGATAAAATTTATACCGCTCATCATGCCGACGATATGTTAGAATCTGCTGTTATTAATCTTCTTCGTGGTACTGGCTGGAGGGGGCTTGCGCCACTTCGTTCTAAAAAGCTAGAGCGTCCGCTACTATCTTGGACCAAGTCGGACATTTATCGCTATGCTGCAGAAAACCGATTAGTTTTTCGCCTTGATCAAACCAATAACGAAGACAAGTATCTGAGGAATCGTGTTAGAAGGGCTTTAAAGGAGCAAAATGCCGAGAATCTCGACAAGTTGAAAGAGATCATTATTAAACAGCGCCAGATTGCCGACGAAATCGACGATATCCTTGAAACGACTTTTAAGAAAGATAATAGATATGGTCGTGCAATGTTTAAGGATATGGACGATTTGCTCGCACTAGAGATTTTAAAATATCTTTTGTCGGATTTTGCAAGCCTTACTAGGCCACAATTATTGCGTGCTTTGGACGCAATTCGAAGCTTCGCACCGGGGAAGCGCTTTAGTTTGACGACTGGAAAGTTTCTAAAAATTGAGCGTTATTATTTTAGTTTTGAATCTGAATAACAGGGGTAGTTTTTACAAATTAAAGAAATTATGTTAAAATGGACAGATATGAGAATACGTAACAAGCGGGTAAAAACCTCGCTATTACTACTCGGACTGGTCTTGGCTCTACTGGCACTAGGATTTATCGCTAAAGATCATTCTATTTTTGCTGACTCTGAAAAAGCTAATAGTGCTGACCACTATATTAATATCTATGATGGCGGCGAGCATATTACTATTCGTAGCGATGCCGATACTGTTGCGGATGCTCTTTCTCGCGCGGGCGTAAAATACGATAATGCAGATATTGTTGAGCCTGGTCTTGCGGAGAAGATTGATGGTCGTGACTACAATATTAATATTTATCGCTCTCGCCAGGTCTTGGTTGTTGATGAGGGTAAAAAGAAATATATCGATACGGCCGCAATGAGCCCAGAAGCAGTTGCTGAAGCTGCTGGCATTAAGCTAAAAGACAAAGATTTGGTCAAACTTGTAAAATACGATGATCTTCTAGAGAGTGGCTCAATGAATGCCTACTATATTAAGCGCGCCAAAGAGGTGAGCTTCGACTATTATGGCAAGAAGCTAAAGGTTCGTACGCAGACTAATACAATTGGCGAATTTTTGGCCGAACAGGGTATTTCTGTTGATGAAGAAGAAAACTGGATTTCCTTGCCACTTGATACTGAGCTAGCCAAGGCTAATAATCTTTCGATTTATCGCCAGGGCAAGCAAACTATTTCGGTCGACGAAACTATCGCCTATACTACGCGCGAAGATTACGACTATGACCTAGATTATGGTACCGAGAAGATTTCTCAGGTTGGTAAGAATGGTAAAAAGACTGTTACTTACGAGATTGATATGCATAATGGCCAAGAGGTTTCTCGCGAGAAGCTATCTGAGATTGTAACCGAAGAACCTGTCGAGCAAGTTAAGATTATTGGTAGAAAAGTTAATCTTCCTGCTGGCTCTCATGAGGACTGGATGGCTCAGGCCGGTATCGCGGCTAGCGACTATGGTTATGTAAACTTCATTATTGAGCACGAATCTCACTGGCGCTATAACGCACAGAACGCATATAGTGGCGCTTATGGTCTCTGTCAGGCTTTGCCGGGTACGAAGATGGCAAGCGCTGGCGATGACTGGCAGATTAATCCAATCACTCAGCTAAGATGGTGCAATGGCTATGCTGTTGGTCGTTATGGTAGCTGGGCTGGCGCTTATGCGTTCTGGCAGAGTCATCGTTGGTGGTAATTTGGAAGTATTGAAATGAAGAATAGAAAATCACTTGGTCAGCACTGGCTCAAAGATAGGGATATCTTGCTGGATATCGCGGATTCTGCGAGCGTCGAAGGCGTTAATGAAGTTTTGGAAATCGGTCCAGGTCTTGGAACGCTAACTTCCGCACTCTTTCAGTTTTTTGACAAAGTTACCGCAATTGAGCTTGACGATAATCTTGCAAACAATCTTCCAAAATCTTTCCCGGGCAAAAACTTGCAGGTTGTTCATGAAGATGTTCTAAAATTGGACCTCGGCACTCTAGATTTGCCAGAAAAATATGTTGTAGCAGGAAATATTCCGTACTATATTACATCTCCAATTATTCAGAAATTCTTGCATGCTGAGCATCGCCCAGAGAAGATTGTTATCTTGATTCAGAAAGAGGTCGCAGAGCGTCTAGCCGCCGAACCTGGCGATTATTCTACTCTTGGCCTTTCGGCTCAGATTTATGCCAAGGTTACACTCGGTCCTCTAGTAAAGAAAGAATTCTTCACTCCGCCGCCAAAGGTAGATTCTCAGGTTGTAATCCTCGAACCTCTCGAAACGCCTCTTGCTAGCGAAACGACAATGTCTCTTATTAAGCTTGGCTTTATTGCGCCGCGCAAGAAACTTATTGCTAACTTGGCTATCGGTCTTCATAAATCTCGTGACGAGATTAAGGCTATTTTTGCTAAACTAAACCTCAACGAAAATGCGCGCCCAGCGGATCTTACAATTGAAAACTGGTGCGCTATTGAAAAAGAACTCAAAGCTTAAGCATTGACAAAACTCGGGCTACGATTTCGATGCTAGCGAGGCTATGATTTTGATGGTATAATATACGCATGAAAAAATACTATATCACTACAGCAATCCCCTATGTAAACGGTAACCCGCACCTAGGCCATGCTATGGATTATCTCCTGGCTGATGTGCTGAGGCGATATATGATGATGCGCGGCAAAGATGTTCGCGTTCAGGCTGGTACTGATGAGCACGGTAGCAAGATTTACAAGAAAGCTGCCGAGCAGAACATTCCTGTTCAGGAATTTGTCGACAAAAACGCAAAGAGCTTCCAGGATTTTATTCATTCTCTAGATGCAGAATATACGGACTATGTCAGGACTACTGACGAAGATCACGTCCGCCGCTGCCAGTTGATTTGGGAAAAACTCAGTGATCATATCTATAAAGATAGCTATGAGGGTTGGTACTGTGAAGGTTGCGAACGTTTCGTGACAGATAAAGAATACGACGAAAATGGCGGCAATTGTCCAGATCACAACAAGCCATACCAGAAGCTAAGCGAAGAAAACTATTATCTTCGCATTGCGGATTTCAAGGACCAGATTCGCGAAGTAATCGAAAAGGACGAGTTGAATATTTGCCCAGCTTTCCGCAAGAAGGAATTCTTGAATCTCCTTGACGATATGCCAGATGTTTCTATCTCTCGTCCAAAAGAGCAGGTTATCTGGGGTATTCCGGTTCCTGGTGACGAATCTCAGGTTATGTATGTCTGGATTGATGCGCTAGCGAACTATATTACGGTTCTTGGTTATCCAGAAAAAGATATTACGGATAGCTGGCCAGCAGATGTTGAGATTGTTGGTAAAGATATCTTGCGTTTCCACGCCGGTATTTGGCCAGCAATGCTATTTGCGCTTGATCTTCCAATGCCAAAGAATATTTTGGTTCACGGCTTTGTTACTGTTGGTGGTCAGAAGATGGGCAAGAGCCTTGGTAATGCTATTCCACCAGAAGAAATTATCGAGAAACATGGCCTAATTCCATTCCGTTATTACTTCCTACGCCATGGTTCGACTACTGACGACGTAGATTTTACCTGGGAAAAGTACGAAGCTGCATACAATGAGCTCGCAAACGACCTAGGTAACCTTGTTCAGAGGCTTGCAACTCTCTGTGGCAAAAATGGTGTTAATGGTATCAAAGTTGAAGAAACAGAGAACAAAGAATTTGACGAACGCATGGAGAAGTTCGAATTCAACTTTGGCTTCGATATTCTTTGGGGTCAGATCCAGGATTTGAACAAGCGTATCGACGAAGAAAAACCTTGGTCAGTCGCAAAAGAAGACCTAGAGAAAGCTAAAGAAATTCTTCGCTCTCTAGTTCAGGATCTTGTAAATATTTGCCCACGTCTCGAAATCTTTATTCCTGACACAGCAAAGAAGATTGTCGAAATCTTTACTGCCGAAGAAATTAGCGCGCCAAAAACGCCACTCTTCCCAAAGAACTAATAAAAATAGGCCCCAATCACGGGGTCTATTTTTTAGGTTTCGAAACGTTTGCTTCGCGACCGTAGTTTGGCATGATGACTTTGTGCTTCTCGTCATTTTGATCGAACAGAGGAATATTTAGCTGTTCTGCGAGCGCATTAACTACGCAGGCGCCAATTCTTAGTCCAGTAAAGCTGCCTGGTCCAGAGAAGAAGTGAATCTCGGTCAAATCTTTCCAGTCCGCATTATTCTCTTCGAGTTTATCGTGGATGTATTTTAGGAGGTCTCGTGCTAGGTCGCGGCCGGATTCCCAAACATATTCTTTGTCATCGAGGCGCATGATTGTGGTTCTGTCTGAGGTGTCTAGATATAGTTTCATAGTTCGTTTACCTCTCTAGTGCTCTCGTCGATGTATTTTACTTCGATCGTGCGGTGTGATTCTGGTAGAAGTTCAGCAACGCTTTGTCCCCACTCGACAATTACGACCGTATCTGGCGCACTGATTTCTTCAGCTAAATCGTCTGCCATGATTCCAGGATCCTCTAGACGATAAAAATCAAAGTGGACTAGGCGAAGCTTCTTGCCTTGGTATTCCTTGGAGATTGTGAATGAAGGTGATGTGACGTCTTCTTCGATTCCGAGCCCTTCGGCAATACCGCGCGTAAGAGTAGTTTTTCCTGCTCCGACGTCGCCAAGAAGTTCAAAAACTACCGAAGAATCAAGTTCTTCGCCAATCTTTTTGCCAAAGTCTAGCATCTCTTGTTCGGAGCGAATTAACATAAATATATTCTACCATAATTCTTGGATTTTTCCAGTTGAGCGCTTGCTAGCTTTGCTGGCCTGTATGGGTGAAAACTATGCTTTGTGGCAAGCCGCAGAATTAGAAAAATTACTAAGGGTACAAGATATAAAAGAAATACTTTTGGGTTTCCAGATTCTGTCTCGGTACTGCTCCAACTAATCTTGCTAAGTGTTTCAATAATATAAACATGTAAGCCCAGGATTACTTTCGTAAAGAAAGCAAGGGCTTGCGAAAGAATTGGTATCCAAGAAAAGAAAACGCTAAGCAGAGAAAGTAGCATTGCGGCTGGGATTGTCGGCGGAATTAAGAGATTCGAAATTAGGCCCACGATTGAAAATGCGCCAAAATTATAAATGCTGATCGGCAAACAGAGCAGCTGGGCGGATATAGATTGAATGCAGGTGCTAGCTATAAAGTTCGGTGAATCTTTACCGTAGAAATAGTCGAGAAGTAATGGCGCTAAAAAGATTATTCCAAGATATGAGCTAAAAGATAATTGCCAAGCCAAATCCGAAATATATCCAGGATCAATAAGTAGCGAAAGTGCTGCAATATATATAATCGCTCTCATCGGATGCATCTTTCTGCCGAAGTACCAAGCGAGCAGAGAAATGAGCGTTAAAAACGCTGCGCGAAACATACTGGCGGTTAGTCCTGTAATTGAGACAAAAGCAAAGATTAAAAGTCCCGCTCCAAGCAGAGTGGCAAAACGAGAAATCTTAGAAAAGTATTTTCGCGCAAAGCCTGCTACGATTGCAAGATGAAAACCAGATGCTACGACAATATGCGAAAGACACGCGCGCTGCAATGATTTGTTAAAATCTTCAGATATGTATCTTTTTTGACCAGTCAAATAGCCAAGCCCGAGAGCGCTCATTTCTGACGCTCCGGAATCCTTCCCGTCAATAATCTCAATCAGTCTCATGCTAAACCAATCTCTGAATTCTATAAACAAATCCGGCGGATCCGGTTTGGATATTATAAGGATCTCTGGCTTATTAAAGAATGCGCAGTATTTGCCGAAAGCGCCAGAATTTTTGCCTTTAACCAAAACTAGGTCAGATTTACTAATATTTATATCGCTCGGAACTAAGCTGAAATATGCAGGGCAATTTATTGTCGTGCCACTAAGTTTTAGATTGGAGCTCTCAAAACGAAGGGCTCCGTTTTTAATGGCCGGATCGTTATCTACTTTTGC
>JAUMYE010000025.1 GCA_030528815.1 Candidatus Saccharimonadota bacterium
ATTACTTATGCAAGCTCTGGCACAAGCCTTAGCGATCTGTTAGACCTAGCCGCAGACAAAGCTACCGAGAATAAAGAAAAATATGATAGGCCAAGAATTTTCTTCTTCCTGAGCGATGGCGAAGAAAGCGACGGCAGTAAAACTTCGATTCCCAAGAAGCTCGGCGACGCCTTCACGACTGGCGCAGTAATTGGCTATGGTACAACTTCTGGCACAACCGTAGCAACTATCAAGCAGAATTATTGCTACAAGGACCCAGAGTGTGAAGAATATACTATTAACGATGACGATCCAGTAAGAGAGTATGGACGCGATAGCTCGGGCTACAAAAAGAGCTCCGATCATATTTCGAAGCTAGACGAAGATAATCTCGAGAATATCGCCGATGCCGCAAAGGTAAAGTATTACACTAGAAACGATATTTCCAACCTAGAATCAATTACAAAGGATATCCTAAATAATGGCGAAGTTAAGGCATCTGGCAGCAAAGAAGGCTATGTAGATTGTTACTTCGTTATTGCCGGAGTCATTATTCTACTCCTCTTCTGGACGCTATCCGATTTGATTGTAAAACTATTATCCGAAAGGAAAGTTTCGAATGATTAATCTCGACTTAAACAAGCTCGATCAAGACAAGATTCGCAAGCAAAAGCGTAAGAAACTACTTCTTATCTCGATTGCGCCATGCATTATCTTGCTCGTTCTCGGCGTATTCTTCCTTCGCCCAGCAATCACGATGATGCTATATAACATGAATTATTCTGGTAAGAACTATAAGGGCGCAGAAAGTGTTGCAGACACACAGAATTTCCTTAACATTATCGAGCCATACATCGCAGATTACCAGATTGGCACCGCCATGATTCAAGACGGAGATTACGCTGGAGCCGAACAGAAACTAATTAGTAGCCTCGAGCAAGATCCAGACGAAGAAAACGTCTGCAAAGTGCGCACTAACCTGGCCTACAGCATCGAGAAGCAAGCAGATAAGCTCTCTAGCGAAGAAAACTATTCCGATGCGATTATTAAGTATAGCGAAGCGGTTGGCTACCTCAGTGGGGACAATTGTGCCGATCAGCAAGATTCTTCCAAAGGCTCTGACGAACAGGCGCAAAAAGCCATGGATCGCGACAAGAAGAAAATTAAAGATTTGGTCGAGAAGCTAAACTCGCAGGCCGACGATAATAAGCCAAGCGACGAAGATAAATACCATGACGGCCAATACAATGACGCCGAAGTTACCGACGATGAGCTTCAGCAGATGCAAAATAATAGCATGCAAATTATCAACTCAGAGCTTTATGGCAAGATTATGAAAGACGGCAGTTCTTATAGCTACCAGCGCTGCGACGATTATGGCGGCGACCACTGCTACTAGAATTATCTAGAAACACGCTCAATTTCCGCGGAGATTACTTCGCGGATTTTTTGACCAGCAAGCTTGATGTTTTCTTCGTCGTTTAGGCGGCCCATAGAAATGCGAAGAGAGCCAGCGATTTCCTCGTCATTTAAACCAATAGCCTTGAGGGTTGGAGATTTAATGCCCTTGCTAGCCGCGCAAGCTGCGCCGGTAGAGAGATAGATTTCCTGATCTTCAAGAGCAAAGATAATACGTTCGGCATCAACGCCAGGCACACAGAAAGGCAAAAAACTCGGAAGCTGCATCTTTTCTTTGCCTAGGAATTTGATATTTGGAATAGTAGACAATTCCTTCTGGAGTATCTTTTTGAGCTTCATGAGGCGCTTTCTTTCGCCATTCTGATGCTTCTCTGCTTCAATCATAGCAGCGGCAAAACCAACCGTCGCAGGAACGTTTTCCGTACCCGAGCGAAGACCCATTTCCTGGCCACCGCCAACAGATAGCGGCTGAAGCTTAACACCATGGCCAACATATAGCGCGCCAATACCCTTTGGTCCATAAACCTTAGCAGCATTTAGCGTAAGCAAATCTACGCCAAGGCGGCTAATCCTAACTTCCATCAGGCCAAGACCCTGTGAAGCGTCACAATGAAGGTAAAGTGGGCGAGTTTCACCGTTTAGCTTGCGGCGTAGGCGCTCTTTTTCGACCAAGGCAGCAATTTCGCCGACAGGCTGCAACATACCAAGCTCACTACAAACCAAACAGACCGAGACAAACTCAGTTTCACTGTTCAATTTGGCTTCAAAATCTGAAACTTTGACACGACCGTATTCGTCGACTGCGATAGTATCAAAATTTCCGCTTTTTGCAGCGCAGGCACGAACTGCCTGGTGTTCGACATCAGAAATAAGAATCTTTGCGCCTGGAGCAATAATTGAGAAGGCGAGATTGATAGACTCCGTAGCACCAGAAGTCATAACCAAATCTGCGCCCTTCGCGCCGATAGCATGCGCGATCGTATCTTTTGCATCCTCATACTCGTGGCGCGTGCGCTGAGCTGGGAGATAAGCGGCGGATGGGTTAAAGAATTTCTCATCAAAATACACGCTCATCGCGTTTGCGGCACGCTTGGAAAGCGGTGTAGCGGCGGCGTGATCGAGATAAATCACCTTAATCCTTGTACAAGTTAAGTTTGATGAGCTGGAGATAGGCCTTAGTAGCGTCACGGAAGTGCTCTAGCTCTTCGCCAGAGATCTTACTATAGCTACCGTTATCTACCTTTTTAAAGACACCACTTTGTCTAACCTCGTAACGGATGACCTGGCCATCTTCGTACCAGACCCAAACATTCTTTTGAAGGCAGAAAAATTCACGCTGTTTACCCTCTTCAACCGTGCCAAAAAGAGTACGACCAAGAGCCGATTCAGCGTTAATTAGATTACGCTCAGCTTCAACTTTGCGCATTTTCTGGCGGTTAAAGCTAAGCTCGTTTTGAAGATTAATTAGGCTTTGTTTAAGGCTGCGTTTCTGCATGCGATGACTTCCTCCGAGATTGCGCTGAGCTCATCGTAGAGGCTTAGCGTATCTGCCATCTTTGATTCGTTATTTGTCTTGATTTCAACTTTAGGTGCTGAAGTAATTTCTACGGCATCAACAACTGCAGTCGTACTGGACCCAAAGCTATCAGAACGGCTATTCATAGGAATATGAAAAAATGCGTCACTTTCCATAGAATTCTCCCTTAAATTTGATAGATTTTCTCGGCGTTTTTCGTGGTTATTTTCTCGATTTCGTCGAGAGTTTTGCCGTAATATTCGGCAGCCCATCTAGCTACATAGCTAACATAAGCGGGTATATTTATTTTACCACGAAATTGCTTTGGTGTCAAGTAGGGAGCGTCTGTCTCAAGGATAATATTCTCGAGAGGAGCGTGTGCAATATCTGCAAAAGTAGCGAGGCCATTAACCCCTATGTATAGGCCTCTTTTCAGCGCCTCACTAAGGTTTTTCTTGCTATCCGAGAAGGAATGAATAACAGATGGCTTTAAGTGGAAATTATCAAAAATCGGCCAAAAATCGTCAAAAGCGTCACGAACATGGAAACTGACCGGCAATTTGTTGTCCTGAGCAATCTGAAGCATGTTTTCAAGGAGGAAAATCTGAGCTTCTTTATCAAAAGGAGGAAAATGATAATCTAGCCCAATTTCGCCAATTCCAACCAGTTTTGGCTGTTTAATCAGCTTTTTAGCCTGTTCTAGATCCTTTTCGAGCTGTTCTCTGTTGCCGTCGAATTCGTTTGGATGGTAACCATAAGTCCAGCTGACTTCTTCGTGTTTCGAGGCAAAATCTAGAGCGTCGGCAGAATCTTTTGGCGAAGTGCCGATTACAATGATCTTATCTACGCCAAGATTATGGCACTCCTTAAGAGTCTCCTCTTTATCTAGAGGAAACTCCCTATCATGAAGATGGCAATGCGTATCTACTAACATTTTATCCGCGTGGCGGCTCACCCTCTGGCTCGTCTAGGAGCTTTTTACTCTTGATCTCGTAGCGTTTGCCGTTAACTGGCGATACGAAGTAATCCTCGTTCAAAAGATTTACAAACATACCGAGATCCTTGTCGTCCATGATAATAATCTGGCCCTGATCGTCGGTCATAAGCTCGAGCTGCATATTGTCTGCATAATCTAGAAGCTCATCCTGCTTCATAGCACCAATCTCGATATTCTGGAGCTTCTTTACGAGAGGTTTCTTATCCTCGAGCAAAGCGTTAAGCGTAAGGCCTTCAGGGAAGCTAAGTTTATAGGCTTCTTCGAGCTCTTTTGCCTTCTGCTCAGAGATAAGCTGCTGCTTGAAGTCGTACTGGAAGAGCTTTTCGAACTTGCTCTGGTTAAAGATAACAATATTACCATCTACAATAGCGGTTTCGTTTCCTTCTGGAACCTTGATAGCAACATCGGCAGTTAGAGGCTCAAAGCTTTCGCCGTTAAGCTCCCAGCTGAGCTTGCCCTTCAATGCGGAGCCGGCAGCCAAGTTCTTTGCAATATAGAAAGATTCTGGACCTTCGTTACCAGGATAAGTAAAGCGAGCGACAATGCCCTTGATGCGCTTGAATTCGTATTCGTTATCCGTGAAGTATGCAATATCCTTGTATTCGTGCTCGATAAGATGGATTAGGGATTCAGCACGTTCGACTTTTTCTAGCGGAATCTTATAGATAACCTTGTCCTCACCATCACTCATCTCGTAATCACGACATTCTAGACCCTTGTCCGCCTCTTTGACGACGAATTCTACCGCCTCGAGCATAAACATAGCCTTAACAGTCTGAGTCAAACCCTCAGAATAGCGCACCTTGTATGGTGAATAGTTTTTATTAAACAAGAATAGCTCTACAGAAACGTTGTTCTTGATTTCATCAATGTTGTTTGCCCACTGAAAAACATCAAATCTATTATCCGAAGAAGAACTACTTGCAACTGGAGCCGTCTCCTCGACAGTTTCCTCTGCTTTTTCTTCCTCTGCTACAGGCTGAGCCTCTACTTCTTCCGTCGTTTCGGTAGTTTCGGCCACGGTCTGCTCTTCTGGTTTTTCCTCCATAACTCTTTGCCTCCTTTATTACTGTTTTAGTATAACATGATGCCAGCCCTAATAGGCTAGAGCCGCATCAAGCTGCGGGTCAACATCTTTGTTAATCTGTTCAAATGTACGTTCGACAACTTTGTCTGGCTCAATGCCTTCTTCATGAATATTGTTGCCATGCGGAGTATACCATTTAGCAATCGTGACACGAAGAACACTGCCGTCCATGAAGTTTTCTAGAGCCTGAACACAACCCTTACCATAGGTCTTTTCGCCAATAATCGTAGCTTTGCCGTAGTCATGAAGCGCGCCCGTGAGAATCTCTGAAGCAGAAGCCGTAGAGCCATTTACAAGAAGGATAGTCTTCATATCTTTCAAGATAGCTTTGCCACTATTGGCATAAGTCTTCTCATTATATTCCCCGTTCGCGGAACGCTGTTCCACAACAATATCTCCGTCAATCCAAAGAGATGCGACATCTTTTGCAGCATTAACGTAGCCACCGCCGTTGCCACGAAGATCAACAATAAGTTTCGTGCAGCCTTTCCCAAGGATTTCTTTAGCTTTTTCTTCTGCGAGCTTACCGGTATCGCTATCGAAGCGAGAGATGGTTAGAACCGCAGTCTTGCCGCCATTTCTGTAGTTCACATAAACACTTGCATTATTGATCGTTTCGCGGACAAGAGTAAATTCCTTCTCTTCGTTATTGCGAACAACCGTCAAAACGACTGTCGTACCTGCTTCACCGCGAAGCTTTTTAGCAACATCTTCGACAGATAGAGCGCTAATATCTTCGCCATCCGCCTTATAGATAATATCGCCAGCAAGAACACCTGCTTTGCGTGCAGGGTTACCTTCGGTAGTGCGAAGAACTTTTACGAAGCCATCACGTTCACCAATCTCAACACCGATACCAGCACCAACATCACCTTCGAGATCCTTCTTGAACTTCTCTGCCTCTTCGGTGGTCATGTAGTAGGTATATTTATCTCCGGCAGCGTTTACGAGACCGCGTTTTGCCTCCTCGATAATCTTTGTTTTATCTAGCTCGCCATCATAATTCTCAGCGAGAGACATATAGACGTCGTTTAGGCTATCAAAATCAATCTTGGAGATGTCGGACTTTTTCCCGCCGATACCAAGCTGTGCAGCTATGCCGTTCCAGTTTAGGCCAACTACGACGCCAATAACAAGAGTTACAAAACAAGCGATGATTGTAGAGGAAAGCTGAACTTTCTTATCTTTTGCAGGGCTTGCGTAGTATTCGTTTAAAGTTTCATTATCTTCACTAGTTTTGCGAATGTGCTTTTTAGAACTAGCGGTATTAGAATTCGCATTAGACATAAATATATTGTAGCACGCAAAAATAATCTTAAGCGTATCTATGGTTACAGATTTGATTCAGTTTTTTATCCGCCAAAATAGATATAGACGAAGGCGCTCGTCGGCATCCACATCTCGGAGTATTCACCCCAGACGCCGTTTACAAGATAGTTGTACTGAGAAATATAGACCTGGGATCCATCATTGCTTACGGCTTCAACCCAAACAGCGTGGCCATAATAACCAGACATCATAATACCAACCGTACCAGCTTTTGGCGTGTCACTTACAGTAATACCCATAGAGCGAGCGTTAGCTGGCCACTGGTTTGCATTACCACGTCCGCCCCAGTATGGCATATTGCCGTAATTCTGCTGAACCTTCCATGCAGCATAGCTTACACATTCACAAATATACATACCCCATGGATCGGAGTACCAGTCCTGATGAGCTGGGCACTCGCCACTATATGGATAACCACCCTTGCTTGCATCACCTGCGACTGGAGTAGAACCTGCTGGAGCAAGCGCAGCGATGATTTCCTGCTGCTGTTTGCGAAGCTCGGCTTTTTCGCTTTCGCTCTTTGCTTTCATGTCCTTATACTTAGCCTCGTCGGACTGAGTCTGAGCAAGGAGAGCTGCCTGCTCTTGCTCTTTTCTAACAAGCTCTTCCTTTTGACTGTTTAGGTCGGCAAGAATCT
Organism: Candidatus Saccharimonadota bacterium; assembly: GCA_030528815.1. GTDB lineage: Bacteria > Patescibacteriota > Saccharimonadia > Saccharimonadales > Saccharimonadaceae > UBA2834. Next base: position 6,965 of record JAUMYE010000025.1, read on the forward strand.
GCTCTGCCTTAGTCTTCTTGTCTACAAGATCAGCCTTGAGGCGCTCGTTTTCTTTAACAATCTCCATAAGAGTATCCGAGATATTGGAAAGATTTACCTCTTCATCAAGGAAAGCCGAGAAGTTTGCAGAAGAAGCAAGGCGCTCAATCGTGGAGCTTTCTTCGCTGTAGTAATACTGAGCAATAGCATAGCCAATAGCTTCGTTGTTATCGTCGATGCGCTTCTGGGTGCTTTCGATATCTATAACAAGCTTGTCATGCTCTGCCTGTTTCAAATCAATCTGAGTCTTGAGCTGTTTTTGCTCGTTCTGCAAGATTGCGATTTGGTTCTGAAGGCTATCTGCCTGCTCATGCAAAGCGTTTGCCTGATTTTCATAATCGTTAATTGTAGCCTGAAGCTCAGAAATCTTCGCGTTAACATTATTCAAATCTTCAGAAGTATAAGCGAAAGCCTGCGAGAAGGACATTACACCACTAAACACAATTACGGAAAACGCAAAAACGCCAGCCCAGAGAGCTAGTCGCTTTTGATTTTGCGTACGGATTCTTAGACGATTCGAAGAGCTGCGCTTTTTGAGCTTAGCCTCGAGGTTTTGAAAATTTCTCATTATTTTACCTTTACGTATTTACGGGTTGCGAGCAAGGACGATACGATACCGATAATTATGCCCACCACCAATAACGCTGCAGCAAATAGATACCAAATATGTTCCATTTTATCCAAGGTTGGCGACATCAAAGTTTCGCCGATTGAACTACGGAGTGCAAATGAACCACCATAGATTACACAAGTAGAGATTATAGCAGAAACAACACCATAAAGCATCGACTCAATCACGAATGGACCAACAATGAACCAGCGACTTGCGCCAACGAGGCGCATCATATAGATCTCTTCCTTGCGGTTAAAGATAGACATACGGATCGTATTAAAGACAACAAGATTTGCGATAGCTGCAAAGATGCCGGCCGCAATCAAGCCAACCATACGAATACGATCCATAATCTTGGCGATATTATCTACGGTGCCACGATTTTCGGTCTTATAGGTAGGTTCCTTAGCATCAAGCATGCCACGCATAGATTCGTCATTTTCGACAAATAGTTCAAGCTCGCGCGTATCATCAATCTGTTTTAGCTTGACGTTAAAAATCCACTGCATCTTGTTTGGAGCCTGGTAGAGACTCTGAATAACAGACTGATCCTTGATATGGTTATCTTCAACCATCTTGCGGATAGCCTTGTTGTTGGCCTGCTCAGGCGAAGTAGTCGTAACTTCCGTAACGCTCTCTAGAGCTTCCATACGGCTCTTGATTGTAGCAACCTGCTCATCAGTAGCACTCTGTTTGATATAGATAGAATAGTCGACCTGATTCTCGACGGTTTTAATGGCAGTACCCAAAACATCTGTGGCAACAACGGTGGCAGCAAGAATAATAAGAGTAATCGTCATGATGGCGATAGCAGCAAGGCTAAGCCAAGCATTACGCATAAAGCTCTTGGCACCATACTTAATCACACGATTATTTGTACGCACAGAATGACGGCGCGTCTTCGTGATGCGCTTCAAGCGACTCTTACTAGCGGCTGCAGCTTGGCGCTTTGTAAGGCGCAAGTCTTCGCCTCCGGTCGGAGTTTGATCTTCGTTCGTGTTGCGTGCTGTTGTCATTGTTTGATTTGTTTTATTTTATCTTATAAATTTTGGCTTTGTCGGCGTTTTCTTGGCCGGCGGGTTAGTTTTTCCTACATCCGATACTACTGTCGTGCCCTTAATGTTCGGGCTTACGACATCGGCATCTCGTTTGAGCGATTCTGGACCATCAAGCGGTTTAACGCTTACTTCGTTATGCTTGGTAATAATTCTGCGAGAGGAATTGGTTGCGCGGCGGATATCTTCGACAGAAGTCTCGATAGGCATCTTGGCAGCAATCGTATTGTGCTTAATAATCCTAGTCTTACCAGAAGCATCAAGGTCGTAATGGCCATAGTTCTTCTGGTCACCAACAATGCGACCATCACGAAGTGTAACAACGCGGCGCTTTAGCTGGTTAACAATGTTTTCGTCATGGGTCGTAACGAGAATAGTTGTACCGAAGTTGTTAATTTCTTCGAGCAAGCGAACAATACCCCAGGATGTTTCTGGATCCAAGTTGCCAGTAGGCTCATCTGCGATTAGAATCTTTGGCTGGCGAGCCATAGAGCGAGCAATAGCAACACGCTGTCTCTGACCACCAGAAAGCTCGGATGGGAATTTGTGGCCTTTATCTGCAAGACCAACAAGTTCTAGAACCTTTGGCACAGTGCGACGAATCTCGGAGTTCGAAACACCAACGATTTCGAGCGCGAAAGCAACGTTTTCATAAACGGTACGGTTTGGCAAAAGCTTAAAGTCCTGGAAGACAACACCAAGACGGCGGCGAAGATGTGGAATATGACGGCGGCGAAGATAAGTATAGTCAATACCACCAACCATGATCTTACCCTCAGTCGGGCGCTCCTCGCGCGTAAGCATCTTAATCAAGGTAGACTTACCAGCACCAGATTTACCAACCAAAAAGACAAATTCCTTAGGCTCTATATATAGGGAGACGCGGTCAAGAGCAGGAACTTTATCGCCAGGATAATATTTAGAGACATTATCGAGCAATATCATAGCAAAATTATACCATAAGCATTATTCATCGGCAAGAGCTCCACTCGTTAGCTTTGAATCGAGATAAGCATCAATAAAGCCATTAATCTTTCCGTCCAGGACAGCATCGGCGTCGTTTTCTTCATACTTCGTGCGCGTATCCTTAACTAGCTTATACGGATGCAAAACATAGTTACGGATTTGCTGCCCCCAAGAAGCAGATTCGCCCGCGCGAAGCTTATCAATAGAATCAGCATTCTGTTCATCCATCATTTGTTGAAGTTTACCACGAAGAATTTCCATTGCTTTTTCTTTATTCTGGAGCTGACTACGCTCGTTTTGAATCGCAACGACAGTGTTGGTCGGGATATGCGTAATGCGAATCGCAGAGTTGGTAGTATTCACAGACTGACCGCCATGGCCACCAGAATGATAAGTATCAATGCGAAGATCCTTTGGATCAATCTTTACTTCAGAATCGTCACGAATAACTGGCAAAACTTCCACACCGGCAAAAGAGGTCTGACGGAGATGATCGGAATTAAATGGGCTTAGACGCACCAAACGATGCGTGCCGTGTTCTGACTTTAGTTTGCCATAAACATCGCGACCGTCAAGCTCAATAACAACAGTCTTAACGCCCGCTTCCTCACCATCAGTTCGCTCTAGCTCGCGCGCAGAAACCTTTTCGTTCTCCGCCCAGCGAAGATACATGCGTTCGAGCATAGAAGCCCAGTCCATAGCTTCAGTACCACCAGCACCGGCAGTAATGCGAAGAATTGCGTCGTTATGGTCATATTTTCCAGTAAAACGGAGCCCTAAGCGAAACTTAGCATGCTTCGCTTCCATTGCGCTAAGCTGCGAAGAGCACTCTTCTAGCATAGATTCGTCATCAGAGCTTAGTTCAATAAGCGTAGAGATGTCTTCGATTTGAGTTCTAAGGAGAAGCCACTCGTCTAGCTCGTCATGCAGATTAGCCACCTTAGTGGTTTTCTCGCGCGCAACATCAGGATTGTTCCAGATTTCCGGAACATTAACTTCAGCCTCTAGCGTCTCCAACTCAAAAAGACGCATATCTAGATCCAGCTGCTCCCACGTGGCAGAAAAACTCTCTTTTAGCTCGCTCAGTCGCTTCTGGATATCAAACATGTCTTAATTGTACCAAATATTATTCTGGCAAATCAAAAAGTGGCAAAGTAGAAATATCGTAGTCCGAAATCTTCGTGCGGCGTAGTTGGGTTAGATAAGCACCACAACCAAGCGCTTCGCCCATATCTTGAGCAAGAGAGCGGATATAAGTGCCGCTACTGACATGTGTGCGGATTTTGAGCTCTGGAGCCTTATAGTCCAATATTTCTAGCTCATAGATTTCGACTTCACGGCTAGGCATCTCAACAGTCTTGCCTTCTCTGGCTAGCTTATATGCGCGCTTGCCATTAATCTTGATAGCAGAAAACATTGGCGGGGTCTGAGTAATCTTGCCCATGAACTTCGGGAGGATATTCTGGATTTCTTCGAGAGTTGGCGCAGCTTTTCCCGTTTCAGTAATCTCGCCCTCTGGGTCGCCAGAAGTAGAAGTAGCGCCAAAATGAACTGTAGCCTCGTATACCTTGTCTAGCTTCGTGAACTCTGGGGCTTTTTTGGTAGCTTTGCCAGCAAGAAGAATTAGGAGCCCAGTCGCAAAAGGATCAAGCGTGCCAGTATGACCAACTTTTACCTTTTTGCCTGCGCGCTCAGAAAGAATACGCCTGACACGAGCAACCGCACCAAAGCTCGAAATACCAACTGGTTTATCTACAAAAATTATCTCATCCATGTGTAGATATTTTATAACAATTAATAGCCCCGAGGCAAAACAACAAAAAACACTCGGTTTTAGCCGAGTGTTTTAGTTAACTTCTAACTATTGGTTGTCACCACAGTAAACAGCGCCACCTTCGAGGGTGTAAGTAATTGCAATACTACGATTACCGCCAGTCGTATCTGTTACTGCATTCTCGCCATTACACTTTGCCTTTGTGTAGAAGTGAATTTCATGGCTACCTTCTGTAGGGTTAGTGCCGATAGAACCAGCCTTAATTGTATATGGAGTACCATCTGGGTCAACAGCCTGGTCGCTACAGTTATCTTTATTATATTTGCCATCGCTATCCTTACAGCTTGGATCTACGTATTTGACAATAAAGCTATCAAAGTCGGTCGGGAAGCTACCGTTATTGTTTGCCTGATAGTCATTAAAGGCAGAAAGAATACGAGCCATATCCTGGCGGCGGCGAGTATTTCTCTGGCTGCGCTGCAATGCTGGCAATGCGATGAAGACCATCAAGA
>JAUMYE010000026.1:0-10003 GCA_030528815.1 Candidatus Saccharimonadota bacterium
TTTTTGAAATCAAGGTTCAAAATGGAGGCAGCTAGGGTGCCGGTCCAGGCACCAGTACCAGGAAGTGGAATCGCAACAAAGAGAAAAAGTGCAAAATAGGTGCCATATTTCCCTGTTTTTTGAAGAAGTTTTTGCCCACCTTTTTCGCCTTTTTTGAGAACCCATTTACAGAATTTGCCGATGAGCTTTTTGTCTTTGCCCCAAGTTAGGAATTTGCGGGCAAAAAAGTAGATAAATGGAACCGGAATCATGTTGCCAATGATACTAATGACAAGTGCAACAAATGGATTTACGCCCATTCCGACGCCAATTGGTACAGCGCCGCGAAGCTCTACGATAGGCACCATTGAAATTAGAAAAGTAAGTAAAATTTTCCAAAACATAAGTATATTATATCATCCTGAATGAGTTATTATTAATGTCGCAAAATGTTAGATTAGGTCTGAGTTTAGATAGTAATAATAATCTAATAATTCTCTTGAGTAATTCTTGATTAGCGCTAGTCTTGGCTCTGGCGCTTCGCGTGGCGGAAGAACAAGCATGCGAGTAATGCCGATTTGCTCTACGAAGCTTGGGTTGTGGCTAACCATGACGAGCGTGCCGTTATAGTCGTGGAAGTTTTCGCCAATGATTTTTTGCGTTTCTGGATCGAAGTGGTTGGTTGGCTCGTCTAGAATAATTAGGTTTGCTTTCTTCATTAGAATCTTACATAGCGCTACTCGGGCCTTTTCACCTGGAGACAAAACTTTTACTTGTTTGAAGACGTCTTCGTCGTGGAATAGGAAGTTTGCAAGCATGGAACGGGTCTCGGATTCTGTAAAATCATAAGATTTGATGTTATCTAGGATTGTTTCATTTTCGTTTAGAATTTCGAATTCCTGAGCATAGTACGCGACGGTTGTATTTTGGCTCATAATAACTGAGCCGCTGTCTGGTTGGAGCTGACCAATGATAAGTTTTAGAAGCGTGGATTTGCCGACGCCGTTTTCACCGACGATTAGGAACTTTTCGCCGCGAGTAAGCGAGAACGACAGCTTATCGTGAAGCATTGGTCCGTCTGGGTAATGGAAGCTGATGTTTTGTAGTTCTAGTGGAGTTTTACCGCTTTGCTTACTTGGGTTGATATTCATCTCGACTTTTTGGTAGGCTTCTTCGCGAACTTCTAGACTGTCGAGCTTCTTCTCTAGTTGTTTCTCGCGAATCTGCCCTTGTCTAATAAAGGCAGTATTAGATCTCTTGGCGGCTTTTGTGCGCATAATAAATTCTTCCATGCGGCGGATTTCGCGCTCTTGTTCGGAGATTCGTTTCTCTTGTTCGGATAGCTCGTTAGCACGAGCTTTGCGGAAGAAGGAATAGTTGCCGCGATATACCTTGGTCTTGTGAGTGACTTTGTTTAAGAATAGGGTTTTGTTGGTGACTATATCTAGGAATTCTTGGTCGTGCGAAATAACGAGCACCATGCCACGGTAGTTTCTGAGATAGTTTGCAACGAATTTTTTGGTCTCGGCATCAAGGTGGTTGGTTGGCTCATCTAGGAGCAGTAGGCCTGCGTTTTCGAATAAGACTCTCGCGAAGGCGACTTTAGACTTTTGGCCACCAGAAAGATCAACCATGCGCCTGTCTACGAGGTCTTGTAGGTTCATGCGCTCCATTATCTTTAGGAGCTCGTTGTCCATATTGCCGATATCGCAAGCGTCTATATCCTCTTGAATCTGGTTGATTCTCTCGAGGATTTTCTGGCTGTCCGGATATTTAGCTAGCTTTTCGTATTCTTTGCCGATCTTTTCTTGAAGCTCGTCGATTGGTCTTGCTTTTGAGACATATTCCCAGACAGTCATGTCTTCGTGCTCTTTTTCAATCTTTATCTCTTGTGGCAGAAAACCGATTCTGAGCTCTGGTAGCTCTATTGCGCCTTCGTCTAGCTTTTCGATACCGAGTAACACTTTAAAAAGGGTGGATTTGCCGGCGCCATTTACGCCTACGATGCCAACTTTATCTCTTGGCTCCAAAATAAAACCACAATCGTCGTAGATTTGTTGCGCTCCGAAATGTAGGCTTAGATGCTCGGCTTTCATAGATACTATTTTACCACTTGGTCTTTACCTTGACAATTAAGCTAAAATAAGGTATAATATAGCAATGCTCTTTAAAAGTATTGTTTTGGTGTAATTTTTATTCGTCCATCCGCCTTATCCATAGCACAGGAGGTACTGCTATGAAAATTATTTCTACTCACGATCTGAACATGTACATCAAGAGAAAATCTGGACTCAAGAACGTCCTTGCTGATTTCGACTGCTCCGAAGATGAGCTGCTCAGACAGCTTACAAGCTGTTTTGGCGGTAACGAGACAAGAGGCCGCGAGGCACTCGAGACTCTCAGAAGCATTGACGAGGCTAACGAGAAGGAATCCAAGAAGCGTGCTAAGACTCGCCAGAAGAACGCTGCAAAGCAGCAGAAAAAGGCCGAGGAACAGAAGAAGGCAGAGCAGGAAAAGCTTGACGCAATGACTCCCCTTGAAAAGAAGGAGTATTATCGCAGCCAGTTCTCTGCTCAGCTTGACTCTATTCATGGCGAACTTACCCCGATTTCCGCTAAGCTTAGCGAACAGTCTAAGTACATCACTGAGCTCAGAAAGAAGAAGGCTGCAGCCCAGAAGGCACTTGATGAGGTTAACAAGAATCTCACAAACGCCATCGAGGCTCACGATGCTCTCAAGGCTCGTTCTGCCGAACTTGTTGCTCAGTCTGAAGAAATCGGCAAGAAGATCAGCGAAATCGACAAAGAGATTCTTTCTCTTAGTCAGCCAGTTTTCCTGGTTTTCGATACTGGCGAGATCAATGCTGAGAATTTCGACATGTCTACTGTATCTGACAAGATGATCGATTCCGAGGCTATCATGGTCAAGGATCTCTGCAAGGGCGATCGCACCGGACGTTTTGATCTCCGTAAGCGTGAAATCCGCCCCGTTGCAACTCTGCTCGCGGCCGTAAGAGCGACTGGCCGCAAGGATTGCGTTGTTAATTTCGATAACGGTCTCGACGAGATGAAAAACGTTTTCGAAGAGCTTCGCTAATCCTAATCCAAAAACACCAAAACATACTCACAGAAGAACCCGCACATCCAGTGCGGGTTTCTTTATTTTGACAGTATTTTTTTGAATTTTTATAATGATATAAGCATGATTCATTCTTTTTGGCATCGCTATAGTCTGGCAAAATCTCTGACGATATTTTTCGTTCTCCTTGGCTCCCTTTTTATCGTTTACTTCATCAAAACTCTTTTGCAGCCTAGCGTTACCGAGAATAAGGTAGATAAGAGCTCGCAAGATGTAACACCTGATCGTCTGCCTGATACTACAGTTAGCATCGTCGGGGATATTTCTCTTGCAGACAACTGGTCGGTTATGCCGGCTTATGATGCGCGTGGTCAAGGCGTTGATGGTATATTGTCTGCTGAGGCGCTTGGTATTATGCGTAGTAGCGATTTAATGGTCGCAAATAGTGAGTTTACGGTAAGTAATCGCGGCTCGGCCATTCCGGGCAAGGCCTACACTTTTCGCGCAAATCCAGATCGCTTAAGTATCTATGACGACATGGGCGTAGATTTGGTGACGCTCGCGAATAACCATGTTTACGATTTTCAGGGCGATGCCTTTAACGATATGCTTGATGCTTTTGAACAGCGCAATATGCCGCATATTGGTGCCGGGCGTAATCTTGAAGAAGCAAAGAAGGCTTATTATTACAAAGCGCCGAGCGGCCAGACGATTGCTTTTGTGAATGCGTCTCGTGCGGAAAAATGGGGTATTGATACTCCTGGGGCGACCGATACTACCGGTGGTATTCTTCTCTGTTATGATACGGCGGATTTTGTCGATACAATTAAGACCGCTAAAGCGAATAGCGATATAGTCGTGGCGATTATTCACTGGGGTACGGAATCTTCACATGTTCTGGAACAGGTTCAGATTGATACTGCAAAAGAATATATTGATGCTGGCGCCGATATGATTGTCGGTGGTCATGCGCATACTTTGCAAGGCATTGATTTTTACAATGGCAAGCCGATTATTTATAACCTTGGGGATTATATCTTTAATGATATGAGCGAGCCGACGGCTATATTTCAGTTTAAGTTAAGCCCTGATGGCGAATTAAAGTATTACTTTATTGTTGGTTGGCAGGAAAATATGTACACCAGGATTCTTTCTGGCGAAGAGCGCCAAAATCTTGTAAACCAAGTAGAATCTTGGTCGCCAAACATTACAATTACAGAAGATAACGAGATTGTTTTGAAGAATTAGGCTAGCAATTTATAGCCGTATTCTTGAAGCTGAGTAAGGATATCGTCGATAGACTTACCAGCTAGTAATCCGCCTGCAATAAAACCGGCCTGGGTTACGTCTGCTAGAGCACATGCTGGCATTGTAAACTGTTCCATCTCTTCGCGGCTCTGGAATTCGAAATCAATCAAAACTAGACCTTCGAGGTCGCCCTTGAATACGTCTACTTCGGCGTGGTGGCCGTCGATTTCAACTTTATAGCGATCTTTTTCTATGACTTTGCCATCGATTTGAGACAATGCTACATATTCTGCATCGGACAAAGGGATCGTGCGTTCGATTTGTTCGGAAGCGTCGCCGTCAACGAGTGGTAACTTTTTGGTGATTTCCATTTTGTCGCCGCGGGAACGGATGCGAATTTGTGGATGCTTAGCATTTACTGGAATATAAATATCTTTGATGGTTTCTGGGGTTGATCCTGCTAATTCTTTTGGAATTTGTTTTGCTAAAAAGGTTCGTTCTAGTTCAATATCTTCTGTTCTAAGCATTTCTCTCTCCTGATTAATTCTTTTTTGTTTCTGGTTTGTCTTATTGATAATTATAAATCTTATACGTTATTATTTCATTAATCTAGGCTTGCATTATGAAGGGGGTGTATTTATGTCTAGAAGTTCGTATGAAGATTTTGAGACTTATGGTAAAAAGGTAATGCCGCCGACTTGGCGCAGTATCCTGATCCCGAATAGAGATTCACTTCTTTTTCTCGGAAAAGATAATCTTGAGCTGATTCTTGAAGAGTGGACTTGCCTTCTGAGGGGCGCCGAATGTTATATTCGCCGTGTTGATGAAGGCGGTTATCGTAAATCTTACAAGGCTCGCTATGATTATCTTGTTGAGCGTAGAAAGAATGCAGGTTTTGCAATTTCGGAGATTGAGAAAGTTTTGTCGACTGCTCTTTCGAAGCCGATTATTACGACGCATCGTCCGATAGTCGGTTACTTCTCGCCTGACGAGGATGTTTATTCTACTCTTGGCATGAAAGGTATTCTCTTGCCTGGCAAATTTGTTCGTCAGGATATTCGTGATGACTATGTTGCGCTTACGGGAGAATACGAAGGCACAAATATTAGGGTTAGTCATTATAGCCCGCTGATTCTTAAGGTTAATGATCTGAAATATCTGGCTTCGAATAGTAATTATCTTTCGCTGTTTGCAAGAGCGAGTGGATTCAATTATGACGAAGGTGTGGATCTTTATATTAAGATGGTTAACGACCGTGCAAAGAAGGATTTTCCAGATCTTCAGAAATTTGCCGAACCGAGTCTCGAAATCGTATAAAAAGAGCCCTGCCGAAGCGGGGCTTTTTGCTGTTAATTAGATTTTTTAATCCGGATGAGGGATATAAACAATGCGCCGTCGTCGCAAGCGACCGGGCATTGGGCGAACCCTAAAGTGGGGCGAACCCATCTTCAATCAAGTCAAAAAAATAAGCCCTTCAGGCTTGTTTTCTTGACTTGGCTGGGGATGAGGGATTCGAACCCCCGAATGTCGGGACCAGAACCCGATGCCTTACCACTTGGCGAATCCCCAACGGTTGATACTATATTATCACTTTTTTTGAATATTGTCTAATTTTTATGAGCAAGATATAGTGCTATTGCTTTTCGAGGCATTTTATGCTATAATATTTGTAATAGTATTCGTTCTTTTCCAGGAAGGGAGGCGTCTATGTTTAAGGACGTAATTTATGTCACAAGAGAGAGGCTTGAGTTACCGGCTTTTGTTGCTAATAGCGATAAGTTGCCAGATTTTGCAAGAGATTGCCGCAGTGTTCTCGATGACGGAACTTATCACTTTACATGCCATGAGAAGGAATCTCTTGACTGCAAAGCTGATGATATCGTCTATTTTGGCCACTGTCGTTATGGTGAGCATTTTCTGTCTGTTCTCAAGCCAAATAATTGCTATATCGAAAACGGGATCATATACGAGAAAAACCCGATTTATATGGCTACTCTTGTTGATTATAATCTGCCTGATTTCATGTCCGATATTGATGTTAGTTTCGACGGTAAGGCTTGGCACTTGGATACGTCCAGGTTGCGCATTATTGTAAACGTCGGCGATTACTGGATTCGCGATATTGATCTTGATGGCAGATATGACACTCCTATTGTTTCGGCTATCGAAAGAGACCAGGACAGTTTTACGAGAATGTGGCGCTGCGATAAAAGTGGCAAGTATCTCGAAAAGCTTACTGACTACGATCGCCGTACTTATCTTTCTTCCCCCAGTCCGTGAACTGGGGTATTTTTTTGTTATAATTTCTGTAATGAAGAATTCCAATAAAGTGTCTGGCAAGACAGTCCATAAGATTAAAGTTGATAACCGAAATTTTTTACAAAAAGCAACTGATGCAACTGAAGGCTTTTTCTTGAACATTTTTAAAGCCATTGGCCTTAAAGCATTTGTAAAATGGTATCTAAAAAATATCGAAACGATGCGTTATCTGGTTTTTGGTGGTTTAACTACCGTCGTTAATGTCCTTACTTTTGCGCTATTTAACGCATTTTCTTTCCCTACTCTTGTAAGTAATTCTATAGCTTGGATTGTTGGCGTTATTTTCGCCTACGTAACAAACAAGTACTGCGTCTTTAATAGTAAGACAAAGAATAAAAAAGATGGTGCTCGCGAAGCCAGTAGCTTTGTTGTCGCAAGGCTCATTACCCTGGGAATTGAATCCGTTATGATGTGGTTCTTTGTTGATATCTTACATTGGAACGCAATCCTTATGAAGATTATTGCTAACATCGTTGTTATTATTCTAAATTTTGTCTTTAGTAAACTATTTATCTTTAAGAAGAACGATAAGATAGAACGCCCAGAAAGCGTCTAAACTACATTCGTTGTATAATAGTTTTATTACTATGGCGAGCGAGAACCGGGTTTCTAGGGCTATATACTCTTCTGAGCGAGACGATACCGTCTTGCAGAAGCTATCATTTTTTAAGCGCGAGGAAACCAGTCGCCAATATCGCAATGAATGGAAATATAGATGCAATAACCAAGAACTCGCTTTGCTTGAAGCTCGTCTTAATTCGATTCTTTCGACCGATAAGCACTCTGGCGTAAGCGGTGGATATAGCGTGAGAAGCTTGTATTTCGATGATTATGCAAATATTTCAGCGCATCAGAATCAGGCCGGCATTCCAGACAGGTTTAAATGGCGCGTAAGGTATTATGGCGGCGGTACTAGTAAACATATGCACTTGGAATTTAAAAGAAAACGCGATGGGCGGGGGATTAAAAAATCCTGCAGGATTACCGAAGAAGAGTTTCAACATATTCTGAACGGTAGGCCCGAAAAAGTATTATGGAATACCGATGAAACGCTCCTTAGAAGATTCTGCTACGAAATAATGACTCGAGATTTTAGGCCAAAGGTCATAATCGGCTACGACAGGATTGCCTACACGGAACCGATTGCGAACATTCGCATTACTTTGGACAAAAACATATCTGCATCTTATGAATTTAATAAGTTCTTAACCGGGGATTACCTAAAGTTCCCGCTTCAAGACGCAAACAATCATATTCTTGAGGTAAAGTTTGATAATATCTTACCTGGATATATTAGGAACATTATCGATTCATACGGAATGCAACAAACTTCATTCTCGAAATATTACTTTGGAAGAAAGAAACTCGAAGGATTAATTTAAAGGAACAATATGATTTCACAAATATTTGATAATATCGGACAAATTTACAATAATTCTCCTATATCTATTCTGACAATTTGCTCTGTTTTGGCGATCGTGACCGTACTTGCTATCTATGAGTTTGCGGTCTATAGGCTTATTTCGCATCGCTCTTTCTATAACAAGTCGTTTAATATCGCGATTACGATTTTGCCGTATTTTATTTCGACAATTATTCTTTGTTTACAATCTAATGTCGTGATTACTCTTGGTACGATTGGCGCCTTGGCTATTATTCGCTTCCGTACTGCCGTCAAAGATCCAGTCGATATGATTTATCTTCTCTGGTCAATTCATACGGGTATTATTTGTGGCTGCCAGCTTTTCCCTGTAGCAATTATTACTTCTATTGCCGTTACGATCCTTTTGCTTGTTCTTGAGCATGTTCATTTTGGTCGCAAGCCATTTATTGTTATTATTCATAGCCATGAACAAATCGATAAGAAACTAGGTCTTATTTTTAAGAAGCATGCAAAGAGCTTCCGTATCAAGAGTCGCAACTTTACTTCCGATGGCGTTGACTATGCTATTGAGGCTTCTATCAAGAAGCCGGAGCTTCTTACGCAGCGTCTTCGCAATACCAAAAAGGTCGTTCGCTTCTCTGTTATTGAATATGATGCAGACGATTTGGTATAGGGTGTGGGCTTAATGAATCGTAGAATCGTTTCAATTTTAGTTCTTATTCTTAGTCTCTCGCTTTTTGGTTTTTTGCTTTACTCGACAAGATTCAATGATAGGCTGGATAAGTTTTATGTTTCTGAAGACGAATGGAATAAAATCGTCGAGTCGCGCAATGAAGATACTGCTTTGGATATTAGTGCGCTCAAGATTAACCACGAGAAGCCTTTTGTTTCTGACGGCAATACGATCTATTATTCCATGATTGATGGCGATGCGAATCGCCTGAATCCTACAATTCAGATTGGTAGCGGTTTGAAGCTTGCTATCAAGGGCGAGAAATTGAGCGACGAAAGTATTGCGCAGAATACAAAGCAGCAATTACTTATTTATAGCAATAAGTTTTATAAGGTTTTTGATCTTGTTACTACAAATTTGCCATTACTTAGCATTGATTACGAATCTGATCTTCCTACTTCTAGAGAAGATGTTGGTTTTAATATGTCTCTCTATGATAACCGAACTGGCATTCTTAATCGTATTACTAATTCTGATGGCAAGCTGCACAAACGTGGCGGGTCTTCATTCTATAGTAAGAAAGGTAGTTATTCCGTAGACCTAACACAGAAGTCTTTTGGCAATAATGTGCGCTCTAATCCAAAAAGTCTTCTTGGTATGCGCGAGAGTGATAAGTGGATGCTTCATAATATAACCTACGACTTCGAGAAGGTTCGTGAATATTTTTCGACAAAACTTTGGATGTCTGGCTCTGCGGATAGACACTCGTTCGATTTTAGCAATAGTTCTGAGTGGGAATTTGTCGAGGTAATCGAAAACGGCACGTATTCAGGATTATATTTGTTAGGTCATAAACCTGATAAAGGCATGATTCATTATGATTCTGAGGCTGAGCATCCAGATATTATGTTTAAGGCTGGTGAGGAAGATAACTTCTATGATTTCATCGTCGGCAAAATAAGTTATTTAGATTACTATACTCTAGAAACAGATGAAGTAGATAAGACTATGGCCTATAACGTCTTGAAGGATTATATTAAAAGTCTTTATGGCTCCGACCCTAATGAAATGGATAAGTATACTGACTTCAAGAACGCTATCGATTTTAATATAATTCTTAACGTAACTCAGAATATTGATGCTCCGCGCTATTTGCAGGGTATGTTCAAAAACGCCTACATTACTTTTAAGTGGGATAGCGATCATTATCGTGCCATCTTAACTCCGTGGGATTTCGATATCACTTTCGGCTCTGATTCTTTGGCTGGTTTGCAGTACAACTCTTCTGCAGAAGATAATGTTTTGCTAACGACTGATTATA
>JAUMYE010000026.1:10013-11732 GCA_030528815.1 Candidatus Saccharimonadota bacterium
GAATTGGCGATACTGAGATTTGTAGGTCACTCGCAACTCGTTTCCGTGAGCTTCGCCAAGGTGTTTGGGATAACGATCATTTAAATAAAATTATCGATACTGCCGAGTCTAAAATCTATAATTCTGGTGCTTTCCTTCGTGATTTGAATCGTTGGCCAAATACTAATCATGGAGATGCGAGCCTTAAATTGTCTCGGTTTAGGGATTATGTTTTGAGTAGATTTTCTTACCTCGATACATATTACTTACCTTGGAATACTAGAGCGATGGAAGCCGAAGAATTATATGTGTTCCCTAATTATATTTCTGTCTACTTATCTACTGGAGTCTTATTGTCTCCTGATGATCCAGAATATCTTGAAGCAAAGCCTGAAGAGGTCGAAGATGAATCCGAAATTGTCGAGGATGAAGAATCCTACTACGTATACGAATAGCGTTTCTTTAAGCATTAGCGCTGTGGTATAATGATATAAATTAGTGCTTAAAATGAGGTAAAGGGTGGAAGACCAAAATTTAAATCAGTATCAGCCGCTTGAAAGCATTGAAGATGTTGAGGAATTTTACTCTGCGATTCGTCGCGAGAACTTAACTCACAAGCTTTCGCCAGAGAGGCCATATTGTTACTGGACAATCGAAACTTATGACAAATCTAATGGTATTCGCGGTGGCGGTGGCCTAGGAGTGCTTGCTGCAGATATGCGCCGTGTCGCTGAGCAGCTTTCTGTACCATTCGTGCTTGTTACTCCGTTTTATCCTTGGGAATCTCATCAAAAGATGGAGAATCTCCAGCAGACGGATTATCACGAAGAGCGTAATTATAAGGATTATGGCTTTAATTTTGTCGATAAAGTAAGTATCCGTACGGCTACTGCAGGAGTTGAGCTTGATGTTATAGAAAAGCGTTTAGGCACTTCTCGTTTCCTATGTATTACTGAGCCAAATTTTGGTGAGCTTTATTCTGGTGAATCTGGCTCAGATCACCGTCTATACCAGGAAGTAGCGCTTGGTTTTGGCGGTTACAAAGCCCTGAAACGCATTGGCTGCAAGCCAGCTATTATTCAGCTTAACGAAGTCGCTACATTCTTTGCTGCTATTGCTCGTCTTGATGAGCTAGCAAGCTCCGGCATGGATCTTTATGAAGCTCTAGTTTACACTCGCAAGCACACTCTTTATACTAACCACACGCTTGTTCAAGCCGCTGAAGCCAACTTCCGCTACGACCAATTCGAACAGTATGTCTTCCCTAACATTAAGTCGTCGGCGGTTCGTCGCTGGTTGTCTAATCAGTTTAATAACGGCGAGATTCGTCTCAGTACTCCAACTATTGAGATTGCCGAACTTCGCAGTGGCGTAAGCAAGCTTCATGCTCGCGTTGCAAATTACCATGATATCAATGGCGATAAGATTAAGTTCAAGTCCGTTACCAATGGCGTTCATCTTCGCACCTGGGTGCTTCCAGAAATTATGGATTACTACCACGAACACAACATCTTAACCCGTTTTGATCTTCCAGTTGAACGCGAATCCGAAGAAAACATCGACTAGATTACCGCTGAAGAAATCCGAAATTTAAAGAGAATTTGTCGCGTCAAACTTAACGAAACTCTCAAGCATCGCACCGATCAATATGGCAATGTTGTTCAGATTCCTGAAGATGCATTCTTATTTGACTTTAAGCGCCGTTTCGTAGATTACAAGCGTCCATGGTTGCCGTTTACT
>JAUMYE010000001.1 GCA_030528815.1 Candidatus Saccharimonadota bacterium
ACCAACAACCTCACCTTTATAAACCTCAAAATCAATATTTTGAAGTGCATGAAAGAGTTTAATGTAAACGAGATTATCTTCTCTTCTAGCGCTACGGTTTATGGCGACAGAGATAATGTTGCTTTGACCGAGGATATGCAGACTGGTATTGGCATTACCAACCCTTATGGTCGCACCAAGTTCATGATTGAAGAAATCCTAAAAGATTTTTGTAGGGCAGACGAAACGAAGCAGGCTGTCATCTTGCGCTACTTCAACCCTATCGGCAATCACGAATCTGGCCTTATTGGCGAAGACCCAAATGGTATTCCAAACAACCTAATGCCAATCATTATGCGTGTTAGCCAGGGTCGCATTCCAGAGTTAAGCATTTACGGTGACGATTATGATACTCCAGATGGTACATGTATCCGCGACTATATCCATGTTGTAGATTTGGCAAAAGGCCATCTTGCAGCCCTAGAAAAGGTTACCCAATCTGGCATTTCTATCTATAACCTTGGTACCGGCAAGGGTACAAGCGTAAAAGAAATGGTCGCTGCCTTCGAAGAGGCTAGTGGCAAGAGCTTGCCTCATAAGGTTGCTGGTCGCCGTGCTGGTGACCTGCCAAGCATCTTTGCGAATGTAGACAAGGCAGAAAAAGAGCTCGACTGGAAAGCTACCCGAACAGTTGCTGACGCAATGCGTGATACGATGAAATTCTTGAACAAGGAGCAATAATATGGCAAAGGATACAAACTATAAGTTTACAATCAAGGACTTTTGCAAATATGTTCTTAGATGCTGGCCAATCATTGTAATCTGTGCCATTCTAGGTGGCGCAGCGGCCGTCTACTCATACAAGCATCAGTCTACGAATTTCTCATCTTCTGCAACCATTATGGTTTACGAAAGTGACTACGAATATAGTGGCACTATCTCTCCATTTGCGCAGATTCCAGCAATCCTTGTGAGCAAAGAAGCATATAGAAACGCTGGTGTTACAGTAAAAGAAGGAAGTCTAGACGGCATCAAGGTTGAAGAGAAAGCAGTTGGCGTCTTTAATCTAAGTGATTCTAGTGCAGATGAAGCAAAGGCAAAAGAGAATTTGGACCTAGTTACGGCAAACGCTGAAAAGGTTATCGCAAAAGCATACAACGACGAAAAGCAATATCATGTCAAAGTTCTAAGCGCCGCAGGCGAACCGGCAGTGGAGTCTAGCAAAAAGGAGAAACTATTTTCTTCTGCGCTAATCTTAGCCGCCTCAATAGTAGTTGCAATCGTAATCGACTTTATAGCATTCAATAAAAAGCTGCTTAAAAAATACCCCCCCGAAAGGGGTATTTTTTTATTTTGCCAATAAATTGATCAGTTTAACGGGTAGGATGGGGCTAATAAAGCTCAGAAGGGCGATAATACGTTGCTTTTTAGGGGATTTTCCAGAGAAAAGAACGGTTTTTCTGTATTTCTTTATGATGTTCTTACATTCTGAGGCCTGAGCTGAATATTCTTTGGTCTGTTTGTATCTATCAAGGATTTCTAATATAAAATAAGCTTCCATGAAAAGGCGAATGATTGATGCTCTGCTATATTCTTCGCTCTTCGCGATTTTCTTGAGCGCTTCAAGCCCATCCATTCGGCTGGGTTTAAAATTAGACTTCGTAAGGCTAGAACTGTTCTTTCTGTAGCCATATAGTTCTTCGTCGCTCAAAGAGATAGCACTACACTTCTTTAGGTAGTTGTAGTTGAAATAAAAGTCTTCAGCGACAGAGAATTTTTCGAAACGTAAGTCTCCGATAAGTTCTCTTTTATATAGTTTGCAGACAGGGCCCGCGAGTAGCTTGCCTAGCAAGAGATCTTCGACTGCCTGATCTCCGGAAATTTGACGAGAATTAGGCTGTTTTTCGGAAAACGATACTTTGCTCTCGAAGTTTATATATTTGACGCAGCTCAAATCTGTATCCGCCTTCATTTCCTCTAGAAGGCGCACCAAATAATCTGGCGATACAATGTCATCGCAGTCGATAAAGGAGATGTACTGTCCCTTTGCGAGCTCTAATCCCTTATTCCTAGCGCCGCCAGCACCAGAATTCTTGATACTACAAACGTGAATCCTTTTATCTTTTTTCTCGAAATTTTTGCAAATACCTAGTGACTCGTCGGTCGATCCGTCATCGACCAAGATTAGCTCGAAGTTCTTATGGCTTTGAGAAAGAATACTCTCTAAGCAGGCCGAGAGGTATTTCTCGCTATTGTAGACCGGAACAATGACAGATATTAGTTCTTTGCTCATGATAGAAACCTAAATGGAATAATTTCGCTATTCCCCATCACGATATAAACCAAGATAAAATAGCAGGCGAGGGTTGCAATATAGAGAACTCGTTTGAAGGTTGGATTGTCTTTGAACCTGTCGATTCCTAGCCAGATGCCAAAGGTTGCCATAGGCCAGAAATAGTCCGACATTCTTCCGATGTATGCGGAGTAGAAACCGAGGCCGGCATAGAACAAATTACAAATAATAACGATAGTTGTGAAGTCGCTTAGCTTCTCTTCGCCTTGTTTGGTAAATTTCCGCGTAAGTAGCAATAACGCAGAAAGTGCAAAGAAGATAATGAAGTCAAAGTTTGCAATCGATCCTTCGTAGACGGCCAAGGTTATTGCGTACTTATACGGCATAATGCCGCTCTCTAGAAGGAAAGTAATGGCCTTTGGGAATATGAGGAGTGTAATTAGAGACAAGGCAATAATGACCGTGGCACACTTTTTGAGGCCGAAGCGCTTAGCTGCCAATACGACGATTAATACTGGTATTAGAAGAGCGGCAGAAAAATGAAGGGAAATAGTTAATGCTAGCAGCAAGGTGTTTTTGAGCAACTTGCGAGGATTTTGGAATACGTTAACAAGAAGTACGGAGAAGACAGAAACGGCTGCTGCTTGCCTCATGCCATTAATACAATAAGGCGTCATAATCATGACGATGGATCCAAATAGGAGCCACCAGTTGCGAGAATCGAGCTTTCTAGAAAAGATATACAAGAAACTGAAAGTCAGGAGCGAATAGGCGAAGAAATATGCAAAATATCCATACGCGAAGTGATGGAGAATCTTAATTAGAAAGATTGCTGTTGGCTCCATACTTAATGTCTGGATTCTTAAGAGACTTGAGGAATAATCCTCTGATGCAACATTGTCGAACATCTCGATATAGGCGGCAGAATCTGTACCGACTCCAAAGCGCAGGGCGATACTAATAGCTGGAACCAGAACACATAGGAAGCCAAAGATTTTCTTGTCTGTCTTTTTTCTGAGGAATGCAAAAAAGAAAGTTAAACAGAAAATAACAAGATAGAAAACAATACTGGCTATTTTAGAAAGAATCATATATTTCCTCGAGTTTCTTTACGCTGTTGTGAATGTCGTACTTATCTATTTTACTCCCTGAAGCGCTTCTCTTTTTCTGAACTTCTGTATTTACAAACTCTTTTACCCAATCTTCGTCCGAGTCAATCTTGAGAAACTTGGCATTATCTGAAATTTTGGTTTCTTTTGGAACAAAGACACTGAAAAAGCAAGGCAGCCCCGAAGCTTGAGCTTCGATACCAACGGTAGGGACGCCTTCGAATTTTGAAGGTAGGGCGAAAATGTCGGCCATCGAATAATACTTATTGATATCTGGTTGGGAATCGAGGATGAAAATCTGTTTCTTGGAAGCTAATCCGTCGACCTTCTCTTTCAGGGATTCTTTAAGCGAGCCATCGCCAATAATGAATAGGGCCGAATCTGGCTGCTCCTTGTAAACCTTGTCAAAAACATCGATTAGCCAAGCTTGGTTTTTAACCTCTTCCAGCCTACCGACATTTAGAATGACCTTTGTCTTGTCGCCGAGTTTGTACTTGCTTCTTAGCTCTTTGCGAAAATCTGCATTAAAATAAAACTTCTCTGCATCGATGCCGTTATTGATTACCGTAAACTTCTGATTCTTGCCGTATAGAAACTCTCCGGCATTGATTCCGCAAGCGAGTCTCTTGGTTACGAGTCTATTGAGTCTACGACGCATGAGAGAAGAGGCGAATTTTTTGATAGGGGAATACAGATTGTCGTTGAAAGTACTATGTGAATGAGAGACGCGATATTTGGCTCCGCCCATTTTTGCGCCCTTTAGCGATAGCGCAGACATAAAATCGATATGGCTATGTACGATTTCGTAATTGCCTTCTTTGACAATCTTTGCGACATCTTTTTCGAACTTCCATGGGGCTTTAACGCGATTATCTTTGACGCGATAGATCTTTGCTCCGCCCTTGATAAGCTCATCTTCGAAAGCAAATTTCTTTCCGTCACGAGGCTGCATAAAGGTAAGAATATCGAACTGATATTTTTTATGATCGATATTTCTCCAGGTATTCATCAAGAATGATTCGGCGCCGCCTCTATCTAGGCCGCCAATTATATGTAAGATTCGTTTCATTTTGAGATATCCAAATAAATTTTACGCATATCGGTTAGGGAAGAACGGAGAGAAAATGCTTCGTCAAAAGGAATATGGTAATCGTACTCTTTAAGATATGCTTTCTCGACCTTTTCTGCAAACTCCTTAGGGTTTTTCAAATCATACGAAATCTGCTTGTTGTTCTTAAAGATTTCGCGATGACCACGGTTGTCTGAAATGATAATAGGGAGGCCGCAAAGCTGGGCTTCAACCACGCCAAGGCCTAATCCCTCGCGGATAGATGCAGAAACTGCCAAATCGCAGCTTTGCAAAATTCTGTAGATGTTATTTCTGTATCCCAAGAAATAGACCTGCTTATCAATACCGAGCGTGTTGGCTAATTCCTTTGTCTGTTCAAGAAGCTCGCCCTTTCCCAGGAAGAGGACCTTGATGTTAGAGTTTGAAAGAAGTAAGTCCTTTAGGCTTTCTAGGATAAAACGATGGTTTTTGTTTGCTGTAAACTCGGCGGCATAAACAATCGCAAAATCGTCCTTCTTGAGATCTAGCTCTGCTCTGACTTCATCGCGCTCTTTCTTACTAATCTTTGCGTTAAACTTTGTCGTGTCCACGCCTACGCCGTGAATCATTTTTGTCTTAGCCTTGAACTTTTTAGAGCGTAAGTAATCTTCCCTATTAATGGTGATTAGTAAATCTGTATATTTTGCGCACTTTTTCTCAACGGGGTAGAAAAGGCACCAGAGCTTCAAAGGCGCGCCCTTATAGAAATGAAAACCATGAGATGTATAGATAACCTTAGTCCCGTTCTTGCGGGTCTTACGAGCGGCGAGACGAGTAATGACTGAGCCAACCGGAGTATGAGTGTGGACTATATCATAATGTTTCTTCTCGAGAATCTTCTTGAGTTGCTTGTAAGCCTTTATGTGACTACCGATTGCAAGAGGGCTACGGGCGAAATCTACTTTAAAGACATTGTCGGCATCAAAAACCTGCTCTTCGTTTGCGGATGCGTAGTCTACTTCCCAATTGCCAATGTTTAAGTCTGAATATTCTCCCTCGAGTTTTCCTCGAAGCATCTTCATGAGTGGACGGTTGAATTTATGGAAATTAGCAGTATGTGAAGTGAATAATATCTTCTTTTGACTCATAGAATACTACTGTTATTATAACAGACTAATGAAAGCGTTACGGTGCGGTATAATTAAGCTAATGAAAAGCAACGAGAAGCCGCTAATTTCGATAATTGTCCCAATCTATAATGTCGAGGACTGTGTTGAGAAATGCGTAGATAGCATTTTGGCTCAGTCGTATAAGAATATTGAAATTTTTCTGGTCGACGACGGTTCGGGGGATAGAAGTGGTGTTATCTGCGATAAATATGCGAAAAAAGATGAACGAGTTGTAGTAATACATAAAAAGAATGGCGGTCTAAGCTCGGCGAGAAATGCTGGCATTAAGAAAATGAATGGCGAGTATGTTAGTTTCGTAGATGGCGACGATGCATTGAAGGTTGATTGTATAGAAAAACTTTACGAGGATATTGTGCGGGAAAATGCCGATGTAAGCGCTTGTGGTTTTATGCGCTTTGATGAATATGGCGAATCGACGTGCTCTGAAGCGAACTTTGCTGGGGTTGTATCTAGCCATGATGCTATGACTCTTTTGCTTGAGAAAAAGATATATCCGTCTGCATGGGGCAAGCTATACAAGAAAGGCATCTTTGGTAAGCTTCGATACAATGAGCAATGCAAATATGGCGAAGATCTGGATGCTATCATTAGGATTTTGGACGCAGATTTAAAAATTGTCTTCTCTCAGGAAGATAAAAACTACTTATATCGAACAAGAGCGAATAGTATCATGGGCAAGGGTGTTTACCGTAGAAATTGCCGTGATTTGTTTGTTGTTTGTGATGAGATTATAAAGAAAGCGCAGAATGGATCTAATCAAGATCTAGCGTATGAGTTCTATGTCGAAAAAGTTCTTGGTTTCTGTATGGATTGTATAAAATACAATTATAAAGATAAGGAAGAGCTCGAATTTTTGAGAAAACGACTAGTAAAATACAAAAAACAACACAGTATATATAGCGGTAGAACAAGCAAAGAGAAGGCTATATGTTCGCTTTTTGCTCGCAGGCAATTTGGGCTAATAAAAATCTTGCTTAAATAGATAATGATTGCACTATCTTAGCGGGTATGGAAAAGCTTTGAGCAGACTAGATTATGGAAATACTTAAATTCGGGCGTTTTTGCCGTAGTGAGGAGTATCAGTAGTGATGGTACTAGGCACGAGATTGCTCCATTTCTAATAAAACCAATAAACGGACTATTTTCTTCGGGTAAAAGATTAATGATGAAGAATGTGGCAATTGCGCAAGCAAAGAAGCCAATTAGCTTTTTTGAGAAACTTACTAGGTATAGATATCGCGGTTGCTTAAAAACAAGCTCGTAGGCATATTTTGGATAGTTATAGAGATGTTGGTAGAGTGTGCTTATGATTGTGCCTATAAAAATGCCAGGTACGCCAATTAGCTTCGCAAGAATAATCGATGCCGTCAGATTGATGATTGCTTCTGCTACAGGCACGAAGCGATTCTCGTGTAATATGCCGGCTGCAGACAATGCGCTATTGGCTGGAGCCCTGATGCCGTTGAGGAAGAAATTGATAACAATGGCGGCCACCGTTATATCTGACAAGAATAAATCTTCGCCTAGCCATAGGCGAATAAAATAAGAGGCGCAGAAATATAGCGCAATGCTTATAGTGGCATAAACCCAATAATTGAATAGGGATAGTCGTTTTGTATTTACAAAAAGATAGTCTCGACCTTCTTTGGCAAGTATGTTTCCCATGCCTGCGGATACTGCATTAGAAAGATTGTTCGTTATTATATTGATAGCCGAAATTATCATGCTGTAGTTTACATAAAGACCGGTTTGAAATGAACCAAAGAAGTATGTTAGCAGTAGGCTATCTGTCGAATAGACTACGTAGCTACTGATGTTGTGTGGAACAGAAGCTTTGATCTTTTTTGTAATGTCTGCTTTTGTGCTTTTGTCGAGCTGTTTCTTTTTATGAATGTACGGATATATTTTATCTACAATCTTCCAGATAATTAAATCTTCTATAATTTTCGCGACTACATTACAAAGGATAAAGAGATAAAAGTTGTTAAACTTGTATAATACGAATAACTTTGCTGAGTAGCTAACTAGAGAAACCGCAGAAACTACTAAGTTTATTTTTGTGCTTTTTTGGTCAGCCTGAAGCAGTACCCTCTTGTAATTCAGAACATAAGAGAAGAGAGCATTGCAGACGAAGAGAGAGAAAGCGATATATATATTAACAGTCGGAGTCTCTTCTTTGATGATAAGAGAAAGGAATGGGAGTAATAGGAGGCCACCGGCCAAAATTAACGCTCCGATAACAAGGCAGCATTTATGGTAGTACTGCATAAGAGCTGCAATCTTGCTTTTATCGCCTTTTGCGAGCGGCTTATAAAGGTTGAAGACTATGGCGGTACTAACCCCGAAATCTGCCATAGTGAGCACCGAAATAATATTGGTAAATACGCCGTTAAGACCGGAAACTTCGACGCCAAGGGTATTAACAAAAGCTTTTTGCACAAAAAAGCCAAAAACCGCAATAATGAGACTTGAAATAATGCCGGTAATCGCAATCTTTGCTGCTGCAGCTTTTCTGCTCATGACTCAATTTTATCACGAGACAATAAAGAGAAAAAAATAAACATGCAACCCCGAGGCTGCATGTTTATTTTTTGAATCTATTGATAGACGACTATTGTTCCTCGCTCGTATTTTTGACTATACTTGCCAGAAGCTTCGTCATATACGATTGGACCTCTAGGGAAGCCGTAGCTTCCGCCTTCGAATCCAGATTTAGCCCAAATATCGCGTGTTTTGCCCATCGATTCCCAGTATCCTGTAGAATCTTTACCGACAATATAACCATTTTCGAACTGTACCCAGCTAATTCCGGTATATCTGTTTGAATCGAGATTAGCAACTGGTAGACCTAGCTTTGAGGTGTCTTTTTTCCAGTAGTCATATATGCCCTTCGAAAGAAGATGATATCCTTTGGAATCGTTACCGACAATATAACCTCTTTCGTATGGTTGAATATAGGCTTTGGCCTCATTATCGTAGCTCAATGCTCCTGTTGGAAAGCCGAGCGATCCACCCTCGAACCCGGAACTCTGCCAAACGTTACGGCTCTTGCCAACAGATTCCCAGTAGCCTGTAGAATCTTTGCCTACGATATAACCTTTTTCAAATTGAACCCAATATATGCCAGTGTATGGGTTGTTGCTTAAATTACCTACCGGTGTTCCTAAAACAGAGTTGTTGTTTTTCCAATAATCGAAAATCCCTTTTGAAAGAATATAATAGCCTTTGCTGTCGTTTCCGACGATAGCGCCCTTCTCGTATGTTTGGGAATAAATGCCAGTTGTTTCGTCTAGGACTAATGCTCCTGTTGGAAAGCCGAGCGATCCACCCTCGAACCCGGAACTCTGCCAAACGTTACGGCTCTTGCCAACAGATTCCCAGTAGCCTGTAGAATCTTTGCCTACGATATAACCTTTCTCGAATTGGATCCAAAAGATTCCTGTGAATTTGTTTGAGCTAATTCCGGATTTGAATTTGCCGAGCGTGCCAGTCAAACCGCCTAGTTCTATCCAACGATTATCAATCGCTTCGTTCTTGATCCAGTAACCTAACTTGTCCGAACCTTCAACAACGCCATTTGTGTAGCTTTGCTGATAAAGACCAGTCGTCGCATCTTTAGCAAGATTGCTGATAGGGTAACCAAGTGCTCCTCTTTCGAAGCCAGATGCTGCCCAAACGTCGCGACTCTTGCCTGAAGAAATCCAGTAGCCTGTATCATCTGCACCGACGACTGCACCGTTTTGGTAGTTTTGGTATGTGAAACCGGTTTTCTTATTAGTTACGATTCCGCTTGTAGGGAAGCCAAGCGCACCGCCTTCGAAACCAGAGACTTGCCAAACGTCGCGAATCGAACCCATGGATTCCCAATAACCATATTTATCGTTACCAACAATGTAGCCATTCTCGTATTCTTGCCAGTAAATATGAGTATACGTGTTGCTAGAAATATCTCCGATAGCTTCGCCCATCTCGATGCCAGCACTCTTGAGGTCCTTTAAGCGTCTTGCGATTCCAGTTTTTGCGTTATCGCCTTCTGTGCTGCCAAACCACTCTCTAAAATACATATAGAAGTTGCGGTTGCCATAAGAGCCGCACCAAGCGGTGCCAGGATAATTAGCTAGAGCTGCATCGTTAGGCGTGTAAGGCGTATAGATATACAAACCCGCTGTCGCATAGTTCTCGATATAAACACTCTTTGTGCCACAACTATAATCTGGTGAATAATAAATATTCACATTCCTGCCTGGGCGATAGCGGTAATCGTTTGGATGCTCGCGGTAATAATTCAACTGCCAAGCAGCAGTCATGACCTGGTTATAAAAACCAAAGTAATCCTGATCGCAGGCCGCATTATCTGGGCAGCCATAGCCCATAACTGTGTTGTATTCAAACTTTAGTGGCCAGTCGTCGCCCCAAGCGTAGCTCTCCTTCTTTAGCATTACAAGAAGAACTTGTGGGTTCACGTTGTACTCATGTGCAGCATTGTAAATAATCTGACCAGCGGAAATCATGCCAGGTTCAACCTTGCCGCCCGTCTCGAAATTTGTCTTATGTGTTTTAGGGTTTTCGTAATAATCACGGATACAAATAAATGGCGCATCATGATACTGTGTATAACCAGCATTGCGCATATATTTCATGTATTCGGCGCGGGTAGTATTGCTGCTGGCTTGAACGCCGTAAAAACGAGTGTTACCAATCTTTTGAGTGCCCCAAGTATCGCAGGCGCTAGTATGGCTATCAATAAAAGCATCAATCTCAGCTGCGGTCATGGTATTAGGGTTATAGAAAACAGAGTCATCAATAATTCTGCCAGCTTTAAACTCTGTAGCAGAAAGAGCGCCAGAATCGTTATCTTTGTCAAGAAGTTGAATCAAAAATACGCCACCAAAAATCGCTAGAATCGCCAAGGCGCCGATTCGAATCTTAAAACCAGTACTATTAAATCGAGAACGTCTTCGCATCGCTAGTCCCTTCTGCGCTATTAGATTTGTATTTAAGAGTCACACTCCACTCGCCTGGCGTAAACTCGGATTTGTCCACATATAATTCTTGGCATTCGGTCATCATTTTTGGAGGGTTAACTCCGGTCGTCTTTTCGAAGCTTTTACTACCGTTGCTGAAAACAAAAGTACAGACGCCTTCGGTGTTTGTGACGTTGGTAATGGTAGCAGAAATCTCGACTGTATTGTCTTCAAAATAAATATCATCAATAACAGGTTTTGCAATCGTGAGTCCAGTTTCTGAATCTTTTTCCTGATTCTTTGCCCAATTGTCTTGTTCTTTTTCACTCAAAGTTTTGGAAGCATTGCTGTCAGTTTCGTCTTCAGATTGAGAATTAGAATTTTCTTGTCCGTCTTTTACTACGCTAGCTGTATTTCTATCTCTGATATCACTAGCCTGCGGCTCGTCTTTCTTGAAGAATTTTTGGTATGCAAAGTAACCACCAACTCCTAAAGCAGCTACTAAAAATACCGCCAAAAGGACATAAAAAACCCTATGTTCAGAGCTTCTGCGATAGTTGGAGCGATATTTTTTTCTCTCGTTTTTGTTTTTAGTCATATTTTTGACACTCCTTAAGTCTATTCTTGCAGATTGGTACTAGAAAATCAATAGAAAAACTGTCAAGCTTATGCTAAAAATTAAAGCGCTTGTGCTACAATTATTTTATAAATGGAAGGTGACGACGGCGAAAAGCGCTATATGGGCCAAAATGACCCATATCAGGACTTGAAGGTGGCTATGAAAGCCGGTATCAAGCCGGATTTTTCTGGCGATTCAAAATCTTCCGATCGAGCAAACAAGATTTCTGGGGGCAAATCCTCAAAAGCGAATGAAACGAAGCAGAGAGCTATGGCAAATGCTCTTCAGAACGCTGAGAGTGCTGCTGGGCAAGCTGGAAGCACTAGTGATCTGGACGCTAAGAGTGGCGAAAACGACGTTTCTAGTGGCTTTACGAACAATGTCGGTAAGAACGGACAAGTTCCAGGCAAAGACGATTCCAAAGAGGACGGAAAAGGCGATAAAGACGGCAAGGGTGGAAAACAGGGCAACGAAAAAGGCTCTGGCCCTGTTGGTCGCTTTATGAAGAAGTACATGCCGGTTCTCTCTATTATTCTTACAATATCTGGCGGCGGTAGCTTTATGATGCTTTCTCAGGCAACTTTACCATTTACTGCGTTGCAAGGTCTAAAAGACTGGTTCAACTCTATAGACATCTCGAATTTCAAGAGGCACTCGAGCATTACCGAGAACGCCGTAAAGAACGCTATACGTCCGCCGAGCGAACTCTCGGACTTCAAGAACCCAGTTAAGGGTAAAAAATATAAGGTAAGTAAGAAGTTCTCGAAACGTCTTGCTGCTCAGAATATCGAAATTCCTACGGATGGCGTGAATAAGGGCAAGATGGTCTTTACGGACGCGAATGGTAATCAGACGGCGATTGAAGCAAAGAACTTTAAGGCCGAATATGATTCGAATCCGGAGTTCCGAAAAGCATACTCTACCGCCTCACACCCTTACAAAACAGCCTTCAACAACTTTAAAGACAAAATCTTCAAAAAGTTCAAATCGGCTTTTGGCATAAGTGGGAATAAGTGGGGCAAAAACTACAATCCAGAAAGCGATACTGACGGAGAGAAAGCGAAAGGCTCCGTTCAGGATGGCATGGATCAAAATAATAATAAGGCTAATACGAGCGAGGTGGCTGAAGGGAAAGTACCTGATGGCCAAGGTGGTGAGACTACCGGTGCGGTGACCGAACCTGATGGTCCTGGTGAGGGAAAAATAAAATCAAAGCAGGGTAGCACAGATCTACCGTCAGCTGGGGATGACTCCAAGAAGATTAATGACAAACTAGATGCCATCGGAAAGATTGCCGGTTATGCTATGGCTGGTCTGTCTGTGTATTGTGCCTTTTCAGCGATTGCTGGTACGCTCTCTTTGGTTGCTGCTGCTGAACAACTTTATCGCGTAGTTAATCTCGCGATGGACTATTTTACTGCCTTCGAGCAAGCGATAGCGGGCGAAGGTTCCACTTCGCCAATACATGCCTTGGGTAAAAGTATGGTTCAGACCAGTGATATTTCTTACGAAAGAACTACCTCTACTGGCGTAATGACTTCTGGCGATCAAAATGCAACTACTTCTACTACAACAGTAACAACAACGAGTAGTGCAGTGACCTCTCAGGGCTTTAACACTCTATTCTCTCATGAGCAAACCGATGGTCGCGATGATAGCGTAAGGGCATTTAATACATTCGATCAAATCAAAGAAGGTACGAAGTCTATGATCGTTGACGTGTCGGCAGGTCTAAATAACTTCCGTCAATGCACCTATACAAGGCTCGCCCAGGCGGCAGTAGGCCTTATTTCGGATATTGCAATGATAGCGTCGTGTATCTTTACTGCAGGTGGCGGTTGCGCGGTTAAATTCTTTAAAGATCTTGCTCTTGGTGCAGCCAAGGCTACGGCTTTTGCTATTGCCCAAAAGATTGCTACGAGTGTCTTCTCTACTTGGTTTAAAAACTTCTTGAATAATCTCTTAACCAGAGAGCTTGCCGGTGCACCGTTAGGCGATGCGCTTGTGGCCGGCATGCATGCGGTGATGGCGGGCAACCATCGTGGGGGTGGTGGCGTTCTTGCGGATAAAGCTGGATATATTGAGACGGCTATTGTTCAATCTGAAGTGCTTGCAGATAAAGCGAAGACGGAGCGGATGACTAAGAGTCCGTTCGACTATACTTCTAGATATACTTTCTTAGGTAGTCTGGTGACGGCCATGATACCGCTAACTCTGCAATCTAAATCTGTGGTTGGAGCCTTTAATAAATTTGGTTCGATTTTGTCTAGCTCGACAACTAGCTTGTTCCCAGGGGCTAGCGCTGCCAATGCGGGCATAGATGCCGCAAATGCCATGGATTATACCGAGAAAAACTGTCCATACCTCTATGATATTGGTGTTGTAGGTGATGCTTATTGTCAACCTTATACGACGACAGATTTTGATACCATTAATATCAATAACGAAAGTATTAGCGATGCTGACGATCCGGCTGATGCTATTAATACGCCATACAATATCATGTCGCAGGTTAATTATTACGGCGGTTTTGATCTAGAAGGACAATCGCTTGATGATGTAGAAAACCCAAAGATCGACAAAGATAGTGATTTGGCTGAATATATTATCTACTGTAACCAGAGGCAATCGGCCTTTGGTATCGCTGATCAGAACATTGCGTCCGAAATTGATGGCACGAGCACTGGTAGTGGAATCGGTGACTTTGCCATAGGTCTTGTTCCTGGCATTGGTGATGGCGTAGATATTGTTGGCGCAACTAAGACTCTAAATAAGTTCGGTTATGTCGATGGCTCTGCTTGCGTGATGCATGATGAGGGAACTGGTGATAAGATTCCAGAATATGGTGAACGCCGCGCTTATGCTCGTTATATTGAGGATCAGCGCTATCTTGAGAGTACTGGTATGATTGAGCAGTCTGCTGTTGCGGTCTTCCTTGATGAGTATTACGAAGAACACCCATTAGATAACTCTCATGAAGGTATTATTGCTAGGTTGTCTGGCTTGCCAAAAGATACGGTTATTGCAGCTTATGACGCCGTTGACTTCATGAACTTCCTTGCAGAATATGATCCAACCGACTACTATCCAACTCCTGCAATTCATCCAGAAGAACCAGATTATACAATGGAAGATAATCGCATCATCAAAGACGAAACCTTTGTTGCGATTATTCAGACTGGTTACTTCTCGGAATATCGCCAGCGCAACTTCGCCTCGGCATAATCCGAAAAATATGGTATAATATACGAATTATGGAGTTCTGGGGAAAGTTTAAACCTGGTTTTACTATTTTAGCGCCTATGGAAGGTGTAACTGATATTGCCTTTCGTCAGGTGGTCGCAAAAGCTTTCCGCCCAGATATTTTCTACACCGAATTTACGAACGTAAATAGCTATGTTAGCGAAAAAGGCAGAGCAAATGCTCTCGAACGTCTTCGATATGAAGAATCTGAACGCCCGCTAGTGGCGCAGATTTGGGGCACTCAGCCAGAAATGTTCCTTGAGACTGCTCAGGCTCTCAAGAAACTTGGTTTTGCTGCCGTAGATATCAATATGGGCTGCCCAGATAGGCATGTTGTTGCTACTGGTGGCGGTTCTGGTCTCATCCGCACGCCTGCTCGTGCTATCGAGATTATTCGCTCTACCAAGATGGCTGGCCTCCCAGTATCTGTTAAAACTCGCCTTGGTTATACCTATGTTGACGAGTGGCATGATTGGCTCTCGACTCTTTTGAACGAGCATCCAGATGCTTTGACGGTTCACTTCCGCACTAAGAAAGAGATGTCCAAGGTTGCTGCGCATTATGAACTAGTTCCAGAAGTTATCAAGCTTAGGAACGAACTATCTCCAGAAACAAAACTTATTATTAACGGAGATATCGAACGCCCAGCTGACGGTGCTAAGTTTATTGAAATGGGCGCCGATGGTTTGATGCTTGGTCGTGCAGTTTTTCATAATCCTTTCTGTTTCGAAAAAGAACCTCGCGAGCATACCAGAGAAGAACTAATCGAGCTAATGCGCTATCACCTAGGTTTATATGAGAAATATGGCCTTGCTCCATACGAGCCACTCAAGCATTTCTATAAGATTTATATCAATAATTTCCCAGGTGCTTCTGAAATACGCGAGAAGCTTATGAATACGAAGACTATCGCCGAGGCTCGCGAAATTATCGATTCGCTAGAGTGATACAATAAAGGTAATATGACAAAGCTTATTGTTTGTACGACTCCAAGTTGCGTATTCTGTCATGCATTGATGGATTGGCTAGAGAAAAAAGACATCGATTTTGAAGAATACGACATGAGCGACGAAAAACTTCGTGCAAAAATCGAGAAAAAACTTGGCCGTACGGTTTCTTCTGTGCCGCTTACTTTGATTGGCGACGAAGCGATTGAGGGCTTTAATCGCCCAGCGATCAAGCGTGCTCTAAAAGGACTTACAAAATGAAAAAGCCAGCAATTATCTTAATTCACGGTCTTCGTGGCGATCACCACGGCTTGCTTGAGCTAGCCGAATGTCTTCAAGAGGCTGGCTACGAAACTTATGTTCCAGATTTGCCAGGCTATGGCATCGAACAGGCTTTAAGAGATCAAAGTCTCAAGGGTTACGCGAACTGGCTTCATGAATACGTGGAGAAACAGAAATTCGAAACGAAGCCTATTATCCTTGGTCATTCCATGGGTTCAATTATTGTTTCGCATTATCTCGAAGCTTACCCCGAAGATTGTTCAAAAACGGCAGTTTTCTTGGCGCCAATTATTCGCACGGAGAAGGGCCAAAAACGAAGCAATCGTCTAGCTAAAATGTTCCTTCGTAGTCTAAAGCTTCTTTCTGGTCATTCTAGATATCGCCTCATGAAGAGTCGCTTTGTTTCTTTTTGGATCTCGCGTATTTTGACTTACGACCGCACAAGGCAAAAATATATCGACGAGCAGCATTATATGTACTCTGGCGAATTCACTTCGACTCGTTCACTAATGAATGATGTCCAGCTTTCGATGTCCGAGCAGACAATCTGTCCAAAGAATCGCAAGGTTTTGTATTGCATGGGCGATCATGACCGCTTAACGAAGGTCAAAAACGTCAAAAAGACTATTGCTAACTGTCCAAACGCTACCCTTAAGGTTATCAAGAAAACTGGTCACCTACTAAATTACGAATTCCCACAAAAAACTGCGCAAGTTATTACGCAGTTCTTGGATAAAAAGTCTTAAATCTTTCTATTGTCTAATACTTCTTGGTAGATTTCCTCGAAGCGCTGCAAAGTGTAGCTAATGTCGTGCTTTTTGATATGCTCGAGCGCGTTCTTGGATAGCTTGTCTCTTAGGGCTTCGTTTCCTAAGATCTTCAAGATATTGCGAGCGACAGCGTCAACATCGTCGGCATTACAGAGATAGCCTGTCCTTCCGTTCTTGACAAGTTCTGGGATTGCGCCTGCGCGAACCGCTACGGCAGGAACGCCACTAGCGAGGGCTTCCATCAAAACAATACTCTGAGTTTCGGTTTTTGATGTAATAGCAAACACGGTTCCTGTGCGGTAAATCTGTGGCAAATCTTCGCCAATCACGCGACCAAGGAAGTGAACGTGGTTTTTGGTCCCTTCTTTTTCGGCAAGAAGTTCGAGGTCATTTCTAGAAGCGCCATCACCAACCATTACGAGTTCTGCATTTGGATTCTTCTTGTGAACTTTTGTGAAAGCTTTAACAAGAACATCTAGACTCTTTTCTGGATCGATGCGGCCAACATAAAGAACGATTGGTTTGTTCTTTGGGATATCAAAGCGTTCATAAATATCGTTCTTGGCTCTGCCGGTTCTAAAACGAGACAAATCAATACCGTTACTGAGAGCTTCTACTGGCACCTTGAAGTGCTTTTTCTTGCGCGGAATCAAATCTGAAACGGCCTGCTCGGTAGGCATTGTGCCGTACTCGCTACGCTTCAAGAAGCTTACGAAATACTTGTTCATGACGGAATCGATTGGCTTCTTTGCGAAATGCGGCAGATGAAGCTGCTGCGTGAAGTTATCTGGATAGGCGTGATCGGTAGAAACTAGTGGGATATCATGCTTCTTTGCATAGCGGAAGACGGATAACGCAACTGGGCCAGGTGTCTGGTCGTGAATAATGTCTGGCTGGAAGCTATCAAGGAAGTTGCGGATTTCTGCGCCAGGCGTAAAGCTGACACGAAGGCCGTTTTTGTAGAAAATCTGAGGCATCTTGACGCCCAAGAATTCCTTGGCTTCTGGAATATTATTAATCTGGTCTGGGTAGAAAATAAGCTTTCTGGAGCTAAGACGTACGACGCGAAAACCATATTCTTCGTCGCGTTCAATTTCGTAGTCCCCAGTAATGCTTGGTGCTAGCACGACAACGTCGTGTCCGCGTTTTTGCAGACCGCCGGCAAGATTCCTAGAAAATTGCGCGACCCCGTTAATCATTGGGTAGTATAGGTCTGTAGAGATAACAACTTTCATTAAGTTAATTTTACCACAGTCGCTTTACCCTTAAGCGTGCTAAACTTTAGATAGAATGTCGATTCCTAAAAAGATCCACTATGTCTGGCTTGGCGACGCGCCTTTGCCAGAGAGTGACCAGAAATATATCGAGGGCTGGCAAAAGATGAACCCTGGTTTTGCGATTCATCATTGGTCCGAGAAAAATGTAGATATTACCAAATATCCCCTTGTCCAAAAAGCCTTGGACGAGAAACGTTGGGCGCTCGCTGCAGATGTAATTCGTATGATTGTTATGTATGACGAGGGTGGCATCTATCTTGATACGGATATCGAGCTATTGAAGCCACTGGATACTGAAATTGCTTTGCCGGATGGAGCAAAGAAGCTGACAGATTTTAACGCCTTCGCTTGTTGGGAATCGGATTTTTGGTTCACGACGGCCGCTTTTGGCGCCAAGGCGCATTCGCCTTGGATCGAGAAGATTTTGAAACGCTATGAGCTTGCAGATATAGAACAAAAAATCAGCACGGATACTTTCCTAAAAACCGTTCATAGCCCATCGGTTTATGCAAAAGATATATTTGGCTTGGAGCTTGATGGTCAAACCAGGAATTATAACGACGATTTGCTAACTTTGGCTTCAGATTATTTTTGTCCTAAGCATTACATGACGGGCGAACTCCATGTTACGGACAATACGATTGCGGTTCATCACTACGCTTCGACCTGGCATACAAAGGTAGAGAAGCTCAAAAACGAGTTCGCGAAAGAGAGCTACAAAACGCTCGGCGCAGAGAAGTATAAATTCTTCGAGAAGCGCTACAATGCAAGACTAGAGAAAGAGATTCGCAAGGAACTCCCCTAAATTGACTAAATAGCCATTTTGTGGTATAATATACTATATTTTTGGCACCTTCACAAAATATCGTTTTGGTCACTACAAGGAGGTAGATAATATGACCATCATCAGAACTCTCTCTTCTCATCCGTATCTGCTGCTCGCATTGTATTGGCTTTTCTGGCCGGGTACGATGTTTGCAGTGGCAGCCATCTTTGAATCTAGAAAGGTTCACCTTGGCAAAGGCCAGAGCCGCATGTTTATGCCTGGCGATTTTATGCTGGGTATTGCGGTTGTTACTTTTATTCGTCTCCATGCGGATAATCCGGTCCACTTCGAGCACATCAATGTGTATGGCGGCGCCTACTGGCTGCTTACGGGAATCGTCTTTGCGGTTTTGGCTTTTGTGATTCATCAGATTGATATCTCAAGATATCCTGTTGGCTCCAAGTATAGTCCGACAAAGATTGCGCACGACGTTTGCGGCTACTTCATTAGCTTCTGGCTGATTGCTGGGCTCGGACTGCCGCAGATTATCTTCACGATTCAGCATCCGGAAACCTTCAAACCTAATCTGGAACTCTGGGAAGTGTTCTTCTTTGCTGCTGGATTCTTTATCCTGATGACGATCTATGATCTGACTCATCCGGCTACGCAGGCAGATTTGCTTCTCATGCACCCCGATAAGTTTGAGCCTATCTGGAAGACAAGAAAAAACCGTGAGAGAAACGATATTTAATCTCATTTATCCCCGCGCCTTTGGCCGGGGATTTTTCTCCCTTGAATGTGTTAAAATATACCTTATGAAAAAGGTTAAGAAACCGGCTACGACCGTCGTAAACCGACGCGCCCATTTTGACTACCAACTCGGCGAAAAGCTCGAGGTGGGTATGGTTTTGACTGGCCCGCAGGTTCGCTTAGTTCGCGATCGTCATGCTCAGCTCAAGGGCACTTATGTTACGATTCGTAACCACGAGCTTTGGCTTCTTAATCTTACGCTTGGCTCAGATACTGTCGAGAGAATTAAGCTTCTTGCTACAAAGAAGCAGATTGCTAGCCTTGAGCGCGAAAAGAAAGAAGGTTCGACTATTGTTCCTGTCGAGCTGTATCCATTCAAGCGCCACATTAAGCTAGCTATTGCTATTGGTAAGGGTAAAAAGGCTTTCGATAAGCGTCAGACTATCAAGGGTCGCGACCTCGACCGCGAAGGCAAACGCTTCTAACATAATTCTCCCGAGGGGGTAGTACCCTTATATTTTTTAGACTGTTCTTTGTCTGAAGATATAAGGGTACTACCCCTGGTCGAATTATGTTATAATATATGATTATGAGAACATTAGCGAAAGAATTAAACAGCAAATCCGGAAAAGTTAACTTGGCCGGCTGGGTAAATTCTCGCCGCGATCATGGCGGTCTTATTTTTATTGACCTTCGCGATCACACTGGCATTATCCAGCTCGTTATCGATCCGAATACCGCTAATGCGTTCAAACTTGCAGAAAGTCTTCGTGACGAATATGTCATCAAAGCTACAGGTACGGTTCGCAAACGCGGTGCCGGCCTCGAAAATCCAAACATCCCAACTGGCGACATCGAGGTTGTTGTCGAAGATATGGAGCTCCTCAACAAGAGTGAAGCTCTTCCAGTAAATGTCCATGACGAAGGTCAGCAAACTGGCGAAGATCTCCGTCTCAAGTATCGTTACTTGGACCTACGCCGCCCAAGCATGCAGAAGCGTATTACTCGCCGTTCCGAGTACTATCGTTTCATGCGTGAGTATATGCACGAGAAGGAATTTATCGAAGTAACAACTCCAATCTTGGCAAACTCTAGCCCGGAAGGCGCTCGCGACTTCCTAATCCCATCTCGTCTACATCCAGGCAAGTTCTATGCTTTGCCTCAGGCTCCACAGCAGTTCAAGCAGCTTTTGATGGTTGGCGGCATTCCTCGCTACTATCAGATTGCGCCATGTTTCCGCGATGAGGATCCACGCGCAGACCGTCTTTATGGCGAATTCTACCAGCTCGACTGCGAGATGGCTTTCGTCGACGATGGTGAAGTTGTTCGCAAGGAAATGGAACCTCTTATCAAGGGTCTAGTCAAAGATTTTGCAGGCAAGAAACTTCTATCTGAAGATATTCCACGCATTCCATATCAGGAATCTATGGAGAAATATGGCTGCGATAAGCCAGATCTTCGCTACGGCATGGAGCTCATTGAGCTCACTGAAGAGTTGAGGGGTACAGAATTTTCCGTCTTTGCAAAGGCGGAATGCGTCAAAGCTATCTGCGTTAAAGGTGGCGCAGATCTATCTCGCAAGCAAATCGACAACTTCACCGAACAGGCTCGTAAGCTTGGTGCAGGTGGTCTAGCTTACCTAACTTATACCGACGAAGGTATTAAGTCTCCAATCGCTAAGTTCATGAGCGAAAAAGAGCTCGATGCTATTACGAAGAAAACTGGTGCCAAGGCTGGCGATGCCGTCTTCTTTGGTGCAGACAAACGCGATAAGGTAAACAAGGTTCTTGGCGCACTACGCATCTCCTTCGCAGATCACTTTGGTCTCAAGGATCCAAACGTAGTTGCTCTCTGTTGGATTGTTGACTTCCCATTCTACGAGTGGGACGACAAGAACAAGAAGCTAGACTTTGGTCATAACCCATTCTCGATGCCAAAAGGCGGCCTAGAAGCACTCCGCGCGGCAAAGACTGATGAAGAACGCCTAGCTATCGTTGCTGATCAGTACGACATGGTTATGAACGGCTACGAAATCTGCTCCGGTGCAGTTCGCAACCACAACCCAGATGTCATGTACGAAGTCTTTGGTATTCTTGGCTACGACAAGAAATATGTCGAATCTCGCTTCGGCGGTATGCTAAACGCCTTCAAGTATGGCGCTCCGCCACACGCAGGCTGTGCATATGGTATCGACCGTATGTTCATGGAGCTCGAGAACTTCGATAACATTCGCGAAATTGTTGCCTTCCCTAAGAACGGCTCTGGTATGGATCTAATGATGGATTCTCCATCAACTGTCGACGATTATCAGCTCAAAGAATTGAGTATCGAAATCGCCAAAGAAGAAATCGACCTCAACTAAAAAAATCCCCTCAAAAACGAGGGGATTTTTTGTGCGCTCTATAAAATCATGAGTCTTAGCATGATAAAATAAACATTATGAAAGCACGCAGATGGCTACTAGTTTTTATGGCGTTTTTGGCAGTATCTTCGCTCGCCTCTTTTAGCTATCAATTTACAGCTTTTGCGACTAACGAATCAGTAGAAGAGAAGCCAGACGAAAACTCTAAGAATAATTTGGCGACCAATGAAGGCAATCAAGTCTCTGAGGAGCTTGAAATAGAAGAAATCTATAACCGTATCTCGCAGAACTGCTCTAGTATCAAGCTTCAGCTCGAACGCGTGCAGAAAGAGGATTCCAGAAACCGTGTTTATCTTGGTGCGCAGTTTGAAATCGTTTCCACAGACTTGATGCAAAATCTAAATCTACGTCTCGTCAAAAACAATATGGCCAAGGCTGAACTTAGTGAACAACAGACCAGCTTTGCTAGTGAGCGCGAATACTTCAAAAACGAATTTATCGCTTATTCAAAAGAACTTGAAAAGCTAATCGCAATCAATTGTAAAGAAAAACCAGAAGATTTCTATAATCAATTAGTTTATGTTCGCGAAAAGCGCGCTGAAGTAAACAAGAGCGTGCATCGCCTACGTGCTACTATTGACGAGCATCGCAAATCTGTCGAATCTTATCTAAAGGAGCTCTATGATACTAAAAAATAGAGAAAAGAAAGAGAAAGAAAAAGACGAAGAGCCGTTTTTGAAAAGCGGTGGTCGCAATCTTCTGATTCTTACAGGCGTCTGCGTAGTAGCTGCAATTGTTACTACATCGATCAGCTTGTATATCTACCGAAAAACCGGCGACGTTTATCTTGATCGCTCTCGTCCTGGCTATATTTCCGAAGATGAAGGAAATGGTGAAGAAAGAACTGCAAAGCCAGAATTCGATGATGATGGGCCTATCAATGAAGAACAGCTTGACCTGTATCTAAAAGATCTAGATACTGCCAAAAAGCATATCGACGAATCAAAGGATGGCTTCTCGTCAAACGCTTTGTCTAATAGCTCGCTAGGTATTGGAAAATAAAAAAGACGCTCTTCGCGGAGCGCCTTTTTGTTTATTCTGAGAATACTCTTCTTAGCCAAGTGTCGGCTGGCCCTGCTGTTAGTAGGATAATTAGCCAATTATCTCTATGGAGCTGCTTTAGTTTTTCTGCTAGCTCGTCGTTAGCTTCGGCTGCTTCTGCTACCTCTGGGTTCTGAAGCTCGGAAATCAAATCTTCTGGTGTTAGAACGGTAAGGTCTGGATTCTCGCGAACAAGATAGGTAGGAAGCCAGAATACTTTATCTGCGGCCAAGAAAGCATCTTTGTATTCGTGCTTAATCTCGTGTTGGCGAACGTTCTGATGTGGTTGGTAAACCGCTGCAACGCCGGCGAGATTGTCTCTTTCGCAGAGTTCTTTTGCCATCTCGAGAGTTGCCTTGATTTCTTGTGGGTGATGGCCGTAGTCGGTATAAACGCCATCTGCAATTCGTTCAAATCGCCTACCAGTGCCAGGGAAGCGATTAAGAACCTCAATTAAATCCTCTTCAGAAACATTTGGCAAAGCTTTTAGAATCGTCTCCATAGCAATGCTTGCGTCTTTTCTGCGGAGCTCGCCAATAAGATTAATTCTAGAATCAACCGTTGTGTTTTCTACAACATTTGCACTTTGTGAGCGGAATTGATCGAAGGCGGCTAAATAATCTTCGCGTGTTGGGTAGATGTCTGGATGATCGTAATCTACGGTTGTAATCGCGGCAACATAAGGATGGTAGGCTAGGAAGTTCCTATCGTATTCGTCTGCTTCGTAAATAAAGAATTCGGAATCGTTATCAAAATGGCCACTATTAGCCCAAGGAAGGGTTGTACCAACAAGATAGGAAACAGGAATGCCAAGCTGAGAAAAAGCCCAAATTAGCATAGAGACTGTTGTGGTCTTGCCGTGCGTGCCAGCAACCGCAATCATCTTAAGATTTTTCTGCTCAACTAAGTCTGCCAAGAATGCATCGCGCTTACTGGTTTTAATCCCAAGGTCACGCGCTAGAACTAATTCTGGATGATCTTTTGGAAGCGCTGACGTATAGACGAACCAATCAATTGGCGCCTCGTCCTGGCATTGCTTCAAAAAACTGCCATCCTGGTTGTAAGAAACGGGAATCTTGCGCTCTTCGAGCTCCTTTGCGACGGCGCCTGCCTGCAAATCCGAACCGCAGACTTCATAACCTGCATCTTGTGCAAGCTCGGCGAGCGGGCCAATGCCTGTGCCGCTAATACCGGAAAAATAAACCTTCATAACCTAATTGTATCATCGAGAGAGACGGGCTTAAAAATAGAATTTTTGCTTATGATATAATTTATATAGCTATGGGTGGCGTCAAAAGAAGCAAGGTGAAACAACTCCTTGCTAAGATGTTCCGTTTGAGCAATTGGAAATTAGCAATAATTGCCATTTTGCTTTGTTTTTGGTCGGCCACTCTTCTACGCCTCGATCATATTAAGATGTCGCAACTTCGAAACGCGGTTCTAGCTGCTGATGAATCTGGTGACGAGGCAGAAATCGCCCGTACTCTGAACGAGCTTAAAGGCTTTACTAGAAAGCATATTGTTGTAAATATCGTTTCGAAGAATGGCCAAGATAAGCTAGTTTTTGGTACTGGTCCAATTTATCTTGAGCAACAGTATCTTCGTGCTGCGAATAAGGCAATTGCTGCGGCGAAGGAACAAATCAACCAGGGTTCGACCGAGAATCCAAACGGTAATGTCTATGCCAAGGTTGAGGCGACCTGTAATGCGCTTGGTTATGCCTACGGTTATAGTACTTATGCAGAATGTTGGATGCGCGAACTTGAAAAATATCCAACTCTAGAAACTCTCGGAACAGAAGACGAGGCAAAGATTCCGCCAACGGAACTATATCGCTATGACTTTGCTTCTCCGTTGTGGTATCCGTGCTTATCTGGCTTTGTTATCTTAATCGCACTGCTTCTATTTGTAATTGTTTTGATTCGCGCCATCATTTGGATAGTGCTTAGAATTGCAATTGCCGTTTCGCACGGATAAAAAACAAACAAAAGCGCTTTCACCCCTTGACATCACATTGCTAGGGGTCATAAGATAGAGTTACAAACTAATGGAGGAAAGCTAATAATGGCTTACAAACATACTAATTCTAAGGGCGTAACCTACTATCTTCACAAGTCTGAAGTTACTCTACGCGGTGGCAAGCCACAGACTATCTATTTCTTCACTAAGGTTGAGAAGAACGAAAAGGGCACTCCATGTGACCTCCCAGAAGATCGTGTTGTCAACGAAAACCCACGCAACGGTTTCTTGACAGTTTCCCGCAAGAAATAATTGTAACCATAGTTTTGTATAAGAATCCCCTAGTTTTACTGGGGGATTTTTGTAGGCAAGAAAAAATCCCCCGGAAGTTCCGAGGGAGGACTCCATTAGAGGAAAGAATCCACAGTCAGACCAAAGAGGTCGGCGTTGATATATCTCGTAGGCATCGCATCATTGCCGAAGCCGATTGCGATGATTGGGAAGTTAGCGGTCGAAGGCGGCTCTAAGAAGAACTGAGGGGCAGCCGAACGAGAGACTAACTTGTTGGCGCCGCGCAGCTTTTGGGCCTTGGCACTATCGTTTACAACAAAGAAGGCGTCATTGTAAAAGCGCTCAATGAACTGGAAGATTGCGAAATCTTCAGGTCGAGCATCTTTGGTGTCGCTTTTCTTGTCTGCAAAGATTGTTGGCGTTACGACCTTTCGGCTGTTAGTGCTACCAACGACGATTGTGGTGTCTGCTTTGATACCGGCAAGATATAACTCGGCATCGTTATGCATGCAATACTTTGCTGCGAGTTCTCTATCTTCCTGAGTAAGCGTAGACCAAGAATCGGCATTACTAACAATAACGTCGAAGCTGCGGCTGAAGGCGTAGTAGAGCAGGCTAGAGACCTGCGTTACGGGATTGTTGGTACCAATGATAAGAATGCTCATTGTTGTATTCCTCCTTTGTACAGAAAGCTCTCTAATGAAGAACGAAAACATTAAAGAGCGATCAAAGATGAAACATAGTATACGAGCAAAGTAGGTTATCGTCAAGCATAAGCGTAAGGGGTGATATAATCAGAATATGGCAGCACCGACTAAGAAACAGCAGATCATGTTAGATTTTATTGAGAAGTTCTCGGACGAGAATAATTTCTCGCCGTCTTATCGAGAAATCGCATCTGCTTTGGATTTAAACTCGGTCGCCTCTGTTGCTCAACATATTGACAACTGTGTTGCTGCTGGCTTCTTGATAAAAGTGCCTCGCGCCGCTCGCTCGCTGAGAGTGATAAGAGGGGAGCAGTACCAAGAGACGCAGAGATTGTTTAAGCAGCATATCAATGCTATCGAGGAGCGCCTAGATCTTGCCAAGAATGGCGAAGATGATGGCGAGACGGACATGGAGACTCTCGGGGACGATTTAATGACCCTCAGGGCTGCCGCAAAAATACTTAAGCTCGAAATATAAGCGTTTTTATATTATAATAAGCATCAAATGAAAAAAGAACCTGGCTTTATCTATCGGGTATTTCTAGTTGTGGGCGACGCATTGGCAATTGTGGCGTCCTTTACTTTTGCTTACTATTTTCGTATTCATTTTGATCCTCGCCCTTATGTCTTTGAAGGCGATACGATGGACTTCCTTTTCTCTAATTTCGTTCTTTTGCCAATCTGGCTCGTAATTCTATCTAGTCTTGGTCTCTATAGGAGAAAGGTTCTCGATCACCGTGCTCGCGAAACGGGAAGGCTTTTTCTTGCTTCTGTTCT
The DNA here is from genome assembly GCA_030528815.1 of Candidatus Saccharimonadota bacterium. Classification (GTDB taxonomy): domain Bacteria; phylum Patescibacteriota; class Saccharimonadia; order Saccharimonadales; family Saccharimonadaceae; genus UBA2834. The sequence goes on from JAUMYE010000001.1 coordinate 26,435, forward strand.
TGGTACGATGTCGATTATTTCTTATGACTTTTTTGCTACCGCTATCTCTCCACACGATAGCCTCTTCCCGGTCAAGATTATCGCTCTCTATGCAATCGTAGTTTGCTTTATTGCGCTAGTTTTGGAACGCGCTCTTATTCGCGGAATATTCCTTCTAACCAGGAAGCATAGCAAGGGCCTAATTCGCACGGTTGTTGCTGGTGACGGCGAGAACGTCCGTCAGCTTCTTGTTGGTACTCCGCCAGATTCTGGCTTTAAGATTTGTGGCGTAGTTGCAGATTCTAAATATATTCCAACCGAGTGGAATCGTCGTCGCTATCCTAGCCTAAGCGAAGCAATTAAACGTCTTCGCCCAGATGCTGTTATTTATGCTGCTGAGGATGGTCTAGAAGAAGCAAATAAGCTAGCGATTGATGCTCATGCCTTGTTCTACTATTCTCCGCCAGAGAACTCAGTGATTGCCCTGTCAAAGGATACAGAGTTTATTTCTGCGGTTCCAGTAATTCGCGTTCGCGTAACTCCATTAACGGGCGCCGCAAGAGTATTTAAGCGCGCCGTCGATATCGTCTCGAGTTTGCTTTTGATTATTCTTTCTTCGCCAATTTTGCTTGTCGTCTATATTATTCAGAAGTGTATCGATTTTAAGGCTCCAGCAATCTACAAAGACACTCGTTTGACTCGCTTTAATAAGGAATTTCCGCTTTTGAAGTTCCGCTCGATTCGTCAGGAATATAGCGGCTTAACTCCAGAGCAGGCCTTCGAAAAGATGGGCAAACCAGAGCTTGCAAAGAAATATCGTGAACATGGTGATTATATTAAGAATGACCCACGCTATACGAAGTTTGGTAAGTTCTTACGCGCCAGCTCAATTGACGAATTGCCTCAGCTATTCAACGTGTTGATTGGTCAAATCTCTCTTATTGGCCCACGTGCACTTCAGCCATGCGAACTTAAAGATTATGGTGATAGAGGTCTGCTCTTGTCTGTTAAATCTGGCCTAACTGGCCTTGCGCAGGTTTCTGGCCGTCGCGACATCTCGTTCAACGAGCGCCGTGCGCTAGATATCTACTACATTCAAAACTGGACACCAATGATGGATGTCTCTATCTTCTTCCGTACTGTTGCGGGCGTATTTAAACGATCTGGGGCAAAATAATTAAACTATGACAGTTGAAAAAGAAAAACGCCATAAGATAATTGTAAAAACTGGCGTTGTAGGTTTGTTGACTAACCTTATTCTCGCGGCGGCGAAGGCTTTCGTGGGTATTATGTCGCACTCTATTGCGATTGTTGTTGATGCTGCAAATAGCTTGAGTGACTGTCTTAGCTCGATTGCTACAATTATTGTTTCTCATCTTGCAAACAAAGCGCCAGACAAAAAGCATCCACTAGGCCATGGTCGTAGTGAATATATGGGCACGCTTATTGTTGGTGCAATCATTGGCTATATTGGCCTTACTGCGGGCTTTGAGGCGATTAAAAAGATCTTTAATCCTAGCGAGCTAGATTATACTCCTGCCACGACTATCGTGGTCTCAATCGCTGTCGTAACTAAAGTAATTCTTAGCGCCTATACGCTTGCGATGGGCAAAAAGGCGGATTCGGATACTTTGCGAGCTACCGCAAAAGATGCTTTCTTTGATGCTCTTATTTCTTCCTCGATGCTTATTGCGATTGCTACTTATACTTTCGCACATATCAATATCGAGCCTTATCTTGCTATCGTAATTTGTATCTTTATTCTTCGCTCGAGCCTAGAGATTCTTCGTGGTGCAGCTAGTATTTTGCTTGGCGAAAGGACCGATAAGGCTCTTGGCCGCCGAATTCGCAATACGATTAGCAAGATCGAGGGCGTCGAGGGTGCTTATGATTTGCTTCTTCATGATTATGGCCCAAGCATGACTGTAGCTTCGGTAAATATCGAGGTTGTAAGCACTATGACTGCTCCGCAGATCGATAGTCTTACTCGCAAGATTCGTAAAACTGTCTATAAACGCTATCAGATTGCGCTAGCGGCAGTGGGTGTCTATTCTATCGATACTAAGGACGAGGAAACTCGCGGCCTCTATCATAAACTTCAGGATATGCTAGAAGATTATCCAGAAGTTATTGAACTTCATGGTTTCCACGTAGATAAGGAAGAGAAGATTATTAGTTTTGATATTATTATAGATTTCGCGATTAAAAAGCGCGCTGAATATTTCGAAAAAGTCAAAAAAGCCAGCAAAAATCTTTTCCCAGAATACGATCTCGAAATTACGCTCGATTCGGATTTGCTAGATTAGTCACTTCGTTTGCAAGAAATAGTGTTTTCGCTCATCTCAAAGCTAAGTTTTTTGCTTGAATCGTTGAGCCTAAAATAAAGACCAATGTCATCGTCCACAGTAGACGTGCTGCTTTTGCCTTCGCTATCTTTTGTTCTAATCTTTGAGAACTTTACGACATATACCGTATCGTTACCATCGATGAACTTTTTGAGGAACTCGTAGTCTACATCCGTTGTAACTGTGTAGTTGTATAAGCTTGTCGTTTGAGTAAGTTTCATGCCGTCCTCTTCGAGGTCTAGATCAAAATCGAAGGAGACACCTTCCATGGAATACTTTCCGCAATCCCACTTGCCAACAATCTCTTCGATTCCTGTTTTTGGTATTAGCGTATAGGCGATCATATAGAGAATAAAAGAAACAGCCGTAATAGCGCCTAAAACGGCCAAAGCTTTACCAAAATTCGAACCATCGCCTGGCTTTACGATAGGGATGGTAGGTGCGGCTTGGACTGGCGGCACTGAAACAGGTTGAACCGGCGCGCTCACCGGGGCAGTAGGGGCAACAGGAGCGGCAGGAGTAGTAGCTACTGGAGCAGTTGCAGGAGTGGCTGGGCTAACCGGAGTCACCGGAGAAACAGGGGTTGTTTGCGCTGCAGAAGGGGTGCCTACTGGGGCTACATTTGGCTGCGGTGCTGCTGGATTAAGATTAGAATTGTCCATGTTTATATTTATAAATTCTAAGAAAATTATAACATAATAAAGATAAGCGTTATAAAAACGGATTGCATCTTTGCTACAATAGCTATATGGTGTCAAAGAAAAAGCTCACAGACAAAAAAGTCCAGGAAATCCGTACCGAGGAATGGGATAGGCACGACTCTACAGAATTAATCGTAGAACGTGGAGATAACTGGCTAAATGATGAGCGTTTCCAGGATCTTGACTATTCTGACGATGATGAAACTCTCCTTTGTCGCGGCGATGATTATTGTGAACGAAGCTTGGAAGATCAAGACGAAGATAAAGATATAGAAGATTTCGTAGAGTAACAGGGGGTGTGTTACAGTATTTTCAAGCAAAGCCTTGCTTTGCGCTTTTTGTGAGTTTATTTCTCACGAACCTTAAAAGTATTTCTTAGAGGAGGTGTCTCATGAGCTGGCTACCAGAAGAAGCGCGCGAAATGCTAGACGCTCTTGTGGCTTTTATGAAACGTCTCGGTCGCGACCCAACTTTCATGGAAGTAAAAGCAGAACCAAGCCTACCTGAGCCAAACAACTATGCGTACTATTTTGGTAGCTTCACAGAGGCGGTCAAAGACGCGCATAGAAAAGCGTTTGTTTGCAAAGAGCAACCAAAAATAGCAAAGACAACATCCGCAATCCGTATTTTTACCGAAGAGGAGGAAGAATTAATGTCCAGAAGAGCTATTACTGATGAAGAATATGTTGTGAGTGCGCTGCGCCTACAAAAAGAACTTGGCCATTTTCCGAACATCAGCGAGCTTCGAAAAGATTTTCGCGCGCCAAGCCCTCAGAGTTACGAGAGACGTTTCGGCGGCGACTGGAACACGGTTAGAGCATGCATTAGAAAAAAGGCGACTGAATTGGGTATTACTGAAGATAATCTCGAAACTATTATCGAGGAACACCCCGAGCTCTTTGCGCCCAAGAAAGAAAAGGCTGTCGCAAAACCCATAGAAGAGGAAAAAAGTCAGCTTGCGCCGAGCGAAGAGGATCTGTCTGAACATGCGACTGAGACTATTTCCGAAGCAGCCCAGGCGTTAGAGCCTGCGCCGACCCCTGAGACTGCACCTGAAACAGAGCAAATTCCTGAACCGGAATCGGCACCTGAAACGAAGTCGTCCACGGTTATTCAGCCTGACGAACTTTTGGATATGTCTCTCGATTCCGAACCGTTGCTGCCTGAGGAGATTGACTTGCAGAAGATAAGGTTAATCTCGTTGCTTCCGAAGACTCGGATCGCAAACCTGAAGATTAGCGGCTATGGTCTGGCGCTCAAGATGCAGGGCTCCATTCCGCTGCCGAAATCTATTTCTGGCATCCCGATATCCAAGAAGCATACCACGCTTCAGTTTATTCAGGGTGGTCAGGTAAAAGAATTTCCTGCAATTCGCGACGACGTGTTCTATATCGTCGATCGTGGAACCGCGCTGGCGGCGCGCGAGACGGGTAGAGAGGTTTATGATTTGCTTATCCCTGAGAAATACGACAAAGATGGCGACATGATGACAATTCATGAATTCTCGATCATCTGACAAAGAGCCCTGCTAATTGCGGGGCCTTTTTCTGCAAAACAAACTTATTGACATAAGCGCAAAAGTATGATATTTTAATTTTATGATTAAACATAGTATCAAGTTTACTACCCCTGTCGTAGAAGCCGTCCGTAACAACGGTTATCTTCCTATGCCTTGGGAAAATAAACTTGAAACTGTCTAAATTCTTGCAATTCTAGATAAGTTTCAAAAGTACTTATCTAGAAAGAATCGACAAAAATACAAAGCAAAGATTGGCGCTTTTGAGACTTATCTAGCCGTACAATAAAACGACGGCTAGTATTTTATAACTTCGGACAAGAAAAAGAAGGAGGAATTTTTATGTCCAAAAGAATCAAAAGTTGGTCTTCGCCGAGAGCAAACCGTTTCCTGGTAATGCTCGAATCTGTGCTGACGGCCGGAATCATCAGTATCCCGTTCATGACCATTCTCTACGAGAATGAGATTGGTCTCTCGCACGAGCAGATTGCACTCACTCAGGCCGCCTACACGGTAGTAGCTATGCTTCTAAACGTTCCGCTTGGCTGGGTTGCCGATCGCTTTAGTCGCAAGTTTGCAAATATTGCTGGCGATTTGCTGTGCTTTGCTGGCTTGCTGCTTTATGCGAGAGCTCAGACGATGCTTGACTGTGTGCTTTGTGAGACTTTCTTTGGTGTTGGTATGGCATTCTCTCAGGGTGTCGATTCGAGCTTACTCCAGCATTTCGCAGACAAAGAGGATGCGTCGCATGACCACAAACTGTTCAAGGATAGCTTTGGCCTGATGTCTTCGCTTTGTCAGCTCGCCTGCTTTGCGTACTACCTGATTGGCTTCGCAATTGGTGATATGGACGTGCGTCAGATTATTACAATCTCGAGTGTCTCGTTCATAATGGCAGCTATCGCAGCTCTATTCATTAAGGATGATAGCGAAAAGCTTGAGAAGTCTGAGAGGTCTCCCTTTGCCGACATGAAGAAAATCGCGGCATCGAGCGTCAAGAATCCGGCAATTAATATCCGTATTGCGGCTTTTATGATCTCTAGAGAGATGACGCACGGCATTACGTGGGTGTTTACGCCTTTGCTGCAGCTCGTTGGTATTGATGGCAAATGGATCGTACTCGGTTGGGCAGCAAACTCACTGATGTCTTACCTTGGTACAAAGATTGCTAGAAAGTATAGTGCAAGGCTGCCAGAATGGGTATGCTTTGCTGCGCCGATTGTAGTCGTAACTATGGCATCGTGCGTGATGTTCTTTGGGTTATCGGCTCTGACGCTCGGTCTCTATGCTTTCTTTGGAATGGCGCAGGGCTGGACAAGAACTACGATGATGCCTAATCTTAAGACGCATGTCAAAAAGACTCAGCGGGTTACAGTCGAATCGTTTGCGAAGGTTTGCTCGCAGCTCTACTACATTATCTCTGTTTGGGTAATTGGAAAAGCTGCAGATGTCGACCTTAGATACGCTATCTTGGCGACGATTCTGCTCTTTGTACCGTTCGCTATTCCGACGGCGCTTCGCCTGAAAAATCAGGAGGAAGCAGAAAAGAACGGATCTGAGCAGATTGCTTCTAGTAGTGTTGCGATGACCTAACATGAATACTCCCCTGTGGAAGCAGGGGAGTATTTTTGGTATAAAAAAATATAGACCTTGCGGTCTATCTTTTTCTCTTCAAATGGCTCCTCGGGCCAGACTCGAACTGGCAACCTCGAAGTTAACAGCTTCTTGCTCCACCATTGAGCTACCGAGGAATCTATATAGAATTCTATCAAAGAGAATCATATCTGTCAATAAACTAGAATCTAAAATAGATAAAAGGATTATAGGAGCTACTAATCAAGAAAACTATAGTTAGTCCAAACATGCCCAAATAGACCAGATACTTTACTGGTATTAACCAAATACACTTCTGCTCAAGTTTGCAGAATGCTTTGCGAAGGTATGGAGTGACGAATAGAATGCCAATCAAGATATAAGGTAGCGAAGTAATCAGAGTGTAATTGCTATAGAATACTTCGGATAGAGAAAAGCTTGCGCCGACGCCGAACATCTTGCCAAGTGTTGCCGCAAGTGTGCTCAAATGTTCAACGCGGAAAATTGTCCACCCAATAACAACAATGAACATTGTTAAGATATAGCGTATCCAAGTTGGTAGTTTGCTTAGAGGCTTCGCGAGTATAGTTCCTTCTAGGAGCAGAAGTACGCCATAGAATAAACCCCACAGAATAAAGTTCCAGTTCGCTCCATGCCAGAGGCCGGTAAGCATCCAGACAATCATGATATTGCGGACCCATTTCAGCTTCGAGACGCGGTTGCCACCGAGTGGAATATAGATATAATCGCGGAACCATTTAGATAGCGAGATATGCCAACGGCGCCAAAAATCTTTGATGCTTGTCGCAATGTATGGATAGTTGAAGTTCTCCAAAAAGTTGAAGCCAAACATTTTGCCAAGGCCGATTGCCATATCGCTATATCCAGAAAAGTCGAAGTAAATTTGTAACGTATAAGCTATCGCCGCTAGCCAAAGCCCAATAGTGGAGACCTCTGTGATCGGCTGTGCGTAAAGTGTGTCTGCAATATAGGCGACATTATTTGCGATAATAACTTTCTTTGCAAGACCCAGCACAAAACGCTTAACGCCCTCGATAAACAAATCTAAGCTCTCTTTGCGATCCTTGAGCTGCTTCTCGACATCTGAGTACTGTACGATTGGGCCAGCAATTAGCTGTGGGAAGAGCGCAATGTATGTCGCAAGAGTAACAATGTTTTTCTGAACCTTAACTTTGCCCCTATAAACATCGACTACGTATGACAAAATCTGGAAAGTATAAAAACTAATACCAATCGGAAGCTCAATTAGTGGCAGATTGAGTTGCTTGCCTGTTACGTTTTCGAAAATAGATATTCCAAAATTGAAATATTTAAAGAAGCCAAGAAGGGCGATATTGAAAATAATCGAAAGAATCAAAAGTGGCTTTTTGGAACGTTTCTTGGCTTTGCTAATCCATAATGCGAAGAAATAGTTTGCCACGATAGATATGAGCATCAAAATAATAAACTTCGGCTCGCCCCATGCGTAGAATAGCAGGGAAGCTAAGCACAAAATTGCATTGCGGAATTTCTTGTCAGCAATGTAATACAAAAACAGGACTAGTGGTAGAAATGTAGTTAAGAATGTCAGGCTACTGAATAGCATTAGTTATATCCTTTCGGATTGTCGACGGGTTTAGGGATATATCTTCCTCCTGAGCCGTTAGGTACAAGAAGTAGGTAATCTATCTTATTCTCTGTAATGATCTTATTAAAGGTAGCTAAGCTACAAAAACGCGTATCGATTACCCAAGTTTTATTGAAATGGGAAGCTACGAGCATATTAATAGTATTGGTGTCGCTATAGCCGATAATCATCAAGTTGCCTTTCTTTTTATGGTCGAAATTAAACTCGACGACAGATGTGTCTGGGCCGTAAAAATAGCCATAAATCAAATCTCCTGACCCATTTCTTAGTTCTGGATTCGTAAAATAGTCTTCCTGCCAGCCGTACTCTATAGATTGCCCGTCGACTTTAGTTTTATGGCTTGGGAAATTAAAACGATAAACTGTAAACTTTTCTTCAGACAAGAACGGCCATGCTAGTCTTCTTTTTGACCCAATCGTATCGTAGTTAAAAGTAACTTTTTCGATCGGCTTAAGAACCTTCTCTTTTTCTCCTAAAATCAAGGAAATAATATCTTTGTATCCCTGATAAGATCCCTCGTAATTCCAGTGATGATCATTCTTGAAAAAGTACTTTTTGTAATCTAGGTAACTATCTATTTTGAGGTTACTTATCTTAAAATCTGGGTAGTAGGCTGAATAATTATTGATGTAATCCTGAGTTTTGCTTGGGTTATCAAAATCTACAATCCCATCAGTTGTAACGATATAGATGTATTTGTCCTTAATTGGTAAACTAGAATA
>JAUMYE010000092.1 GCA_030528815.1 Candidatus Saccharimonadota bacterium
ATTTTCCCCAATTTTCAAACCAAGTCGAATTTGTTTAAGTTCGCTGCTTTTAGCCTTTTTCTTGGCCTTAGCTTGCTCCTTCATTTTCTGGTACTGATATTTGCCCCAGTCAATGATTTTGACAACTGGTGGATTGGCTCCAGCAGAAATCTCTACGAGATCCAAACCAGCTTCTTTTGCTTTTAGCTGTGCGTCACGGCTAGACATGATGCCAAGCTGTGCGCCATCAGCACTAATGACGCGAACTTCCGGATAACGGATATCTCCATTAATGCGGGTACGCGAAGTGTTGTTACTGATGATTACTCCTTAAAAAAATTAGACTTGTTATGCGATAATTTTAACAGATAAGCTTAAAAAGTGCAATAGGGGTGAGCTATATCTCTTGACGATAGAGCAAGGCTTCTGCTATGTGGCTGGGTTCGATGGTGCTCGAATTGTCTAAATCTGCAATGGTTCTGGAAACGCGAATGAGGCGGAAATAACTACGCGCACTGAGGTTTAATTTTTTGCAGGCTTCGAGAATGAAGTTCTTAGTTTTTGTGTTCGTAATTAACTTTGAGGCTTCTACGGAGTTAAGCTCAGAATTATACTTGTGCCTTTCTTCGAGTTGAATGTGTGAAGCGGCTGCAATTTTGGCTTTGGCAGTCTCGTGCTCATGATTGCTAGTTGTTGTAGATTTTACTAAAACGGATGTAGGGACGTGGCGGATTTTGATTTTCATATCTATTCTGTCCAAAATCGGACCGGAAAGGCGCTTACGATAGTTATCGACTTGTCTTGGCGTGCAGGAGCAAGTACCCGTGCCGTAATTGCCGCATGGGCAGGGATTCATAGTACCAATAAGGATAAGATTGGCAGGATAACAGGTCTTGGCGCTTGCAGTGCAAATATTTATACAATGTTCCTCGAGGGGCTGCCTGAGCGCTTCGAGAATGTCTCTCTGGAACTCGGCTATTTCGTCTAGAAATAGGATACCTCTAGAGGCTAGTGAGATTTCTCCAGGTTGTAAATCTAGGCCACCGCCTAGCATAGAACGTAACGAACTGGTGTGATGTGGAGAGCGGAAGGGGCGAACTGGAACTTGCGAGTTGGCTAGTTTGCTGAGCGTATGGAGTTTGGTGATCTCGATTAGTTCTTCTTTGGTTGGTTCTGGAAGTAGACTTCTGGCGCATTTTGCGAGCATGCTTTTGCCTGATCCTGGTGGGCCAGAGAGTAGAATATTGTGCCTTCCGGCAAGGGCAATAGTAAGGGCGCGTTTAGCGTCATATTGACCGACTATGTTGTCTAGGATGGGCAGTGTATCTGTATTGTTATTTTTTACAACGTTTGTAGTGATAAACTCGCTCGTATCTGAAAAAGCTTGCGCTTTACCTGTTCTAGTATTTTTTACTACATTTTCCTGTGGGAAAATCTGCTGAACGCCTTTCAGGTGGAGCCATAATTCTTTCAGGTTATGGACAGGAGTGATTTTGGTTTTTGAGGCTAAAAGTATGGCTTCTTTATAGTTTTTGCTTGGAATTATGAGTTCCTCGCAATGTCTAGCTTCGGCCAATTCGACAATGTTCACGATGCCGCGAACGGGCATTATTTCGCCGCTGAGCGCGAGTTCGCCGACGAAGCATTTGCTATTCAAGTCTGCATCCAAAAGCTGTTTTGAGAGCCTTAGAATGGCTAATGCGATAGGTAAATCTAAGTGCGATGAGCGCTTCGGAAGTTCGGCTGGAGCAAGGTTGATCGTAATATGTTCGCTTGGGAAAACGAAGTCCGAATTCTTGATGGCGGCACGGATACGGCCGCGGCTTTCGTCGACGATTTTATTTGCTAGGCCGATGATATCGAAACGGGGCAGGCCTCGGGTAGTGTCTGCCTCGACAATTACTTTTCTTGAACCGTGCCCGAACGGTATTGCTGATAAAACTTTTACTGTCATGCGGGGTATATATACGAGTGTTCTTGAACTGACAAGCGTTAGTGTGATAAAATATAGGGGTAGAAAAGTCCTCAGGATTTTTATAAAAATATGGGGCTGATCTAGTTTAGACGAATCATTAACAATGCGCAGGCGAGTCGATTTGTACCGTAAGTACAGTTCATAAATGCAGAAAAAACTGCTAGTAAGCATGTGGCATACATGCCAGCTTACGCCTAAGTCGTTGATTTAATCCGACTTTGTTAGAATGTCTGATACATCATAAGGCAGTCTAATATCATACTCATGATGCTAAGGTAGATCGCGCGACGTCGATATGCTCGAAAATCTAGTCATGGCTAGATGAAGTTTTGTTATTTCCAGCTTCACCTGTTATGCCGAGAGAAAGAAATGACTATGCTTGTAGAATGCGCAATTGAAGATTTTTCGGACCCGGAGGCAGTATCCGGCAGCTCCACCAATCAAAAGTTGGTGGTTTTTTGTTGTAAAGAAAAACCCCTGAAGAACAGGGGGATTTTTGGACCAAGAAAAGAACCGGCAACTGCGAGTAAAGCCGGTTCTTTATGTGGAGTGTGGAGTTATATATTTTTTGGATTCTATTTTTGTTTTTGGCTTTTGTGCAACATTTGTGTTCAAAAGCTACTTTTATAATAATGGCCCATAATGCTAATGTC
>JAUMYE010000093.1:0-1059 GCA_030528815.1 Candidatus Saccharimonadota bacterium
AAGTATAGAGTTTTACTTCGTCATTCAGAAGCAAAGAGTCAAAATCTGGAACAGTTAGAGTAACTTCATAGCCAACACCATGAACATCAATAATTACCGAATTCGCAAACTTCTCTGCAACGCTTCCTTTAATGTGTGCAATCATAGTTTTATTCTACACTAGAGATAGCCAGCGCGGGTCATCATTGCATGAGTAATCGCAGCCGCCAAAGCATCAGCCGCATCATCTGGGCGCACAATATCTTTCATGTTTAAGAATTGGCGCACCATTTCCTGCATCTGTTTCTTGTTTGCCCTACCATAACCAGTCATGGTCTGCTTAATCTGAAGCGGAGTGTATTCAAAGGTTGGCAAGTTATGCTGTTTCATAACCAAAAGGACTACGCCGCGAGCCTCAGCAACACTGATACCAGTCGTAATATTTTGATTAAAGTAGAGTTTCTCAATCGAGACTTCATCTGGCTTCGTCTCTTCGATAATCTGATTAAGCGAATCGTAGATATCTAGAAGTCTGTCTCCAAGAGGAGTATGTGGCGGCGTAGCAATAACACCAGCAGTAACCATTCTAGGCTTTTTATGCGTTGTAAAAGATACAACACCAAAACCACAGATGCCCGTTCCTGGATCAATACCTAAGATTCGTTTGGTCGACATGCTTTAATTATAGACTATATCTGTTTGAAGTTTCTTCTGACGAGGTTTTCCTCTTTGAAACTTAACTAAGATTTTCTTGATTAGCTTCAGGATTTCTTTACGGTATTGAAAGATTACATATATCAGACCAGCAACAATCGCAATTATTACCATGCCATAGGCGATGAATCTTTTTGGCGCCGAGTAGCTTTCTTTGCTAACGCTGGTCGCTGGAGCATATTCGCTTGCGTCCGTAGTTTGAATCTTTCGACAACGATTAGTCTCCGGATTACGTTCGTAACCTTCAGCACATTCAGTGAGCGTAGTTTCTTGCTCTTCTTTCTTGCATCGATTTGTCTCGGGGTTTAGATAATATCCCTCGGCACAGGTTTTTGTAGTGGTTGTTTCGACATTTTTACAGCGGCC
>JAUMYE010000093.1:1069-2559 GCA_030528815.1 Candidatus Saccharimonadota bacterium
TTTCGGGATTTAGATATTTCCCTTCAGGACAAGTTGTCTCAGTTTCTTCTTCCACATTAACGCAGTTTCCAGTATCTGGATTAATAACTTTCCCTTCTGGACAGCTCTGGAACTCCTGATAAATATTCTCTGCACCGGGCGTCCTATTGTAGCTAAGCTTCCATTCGTCGTCTATTTTCGCATAGCTAAGGCCGGCCTTTTGGCCATGAGGATAATCCACGCTATCTATTAGCGTACCCTCGGCATCTATAAGTTCAATCAGGTTACTGGTGGTTGGATTTTTAGTTAGGACTAGATTATCGTTTTTATAGACAAAATATGCGCCTGGCAAAACTTCGCCCTCTAGAGCATAATTCTTGTTTTTATAGCGGAGTAAACAACCCGAAATATCGTTTACTTCATCGCTCGTATTTCTTAGCTCGATAAACTGCTCACTAGAAGAAGTTTCGTAGTAGCTATAGAGTTCAGTAAATTCTAGGTCATGACAGGTTGGTCCCGTAACTTCAGGCTCGTCTTCTTTGATGGCGTTTTCGGCTATTTCTGGATAGTATTTCTCGGATACGAATTCGCCGTCCACGAACTTCGCGGAATAGTTATCTTCTTCAGTAGCCGAGAATTTGGGCAGAGTTTTATCGCAAGTGAGCTTACCCCAGCAAATTTCGTCAATCAGTTCGCCCGATTGATAGAGACCCAATTTGCCGGCCGTAGAGGCTAGGCCAGAAGACGAGAAAGCATAGAGATATTTACCATCACTATTCTCGTATTGAGGGCTTTTTGCGAAGCCAAAAACCAGCGATTCCTCGACCATTGATTCGGAATCTGCAAAAGAAATCCTGCCCGCTTCATTGCCATTGCTATTCATATAGACGATCTCATAGCCTAATAGACGGATATCGGAGTCGTCACTTTTTCTGAGCTCAAAAAAGTCGTAATTCTGTGAAGAGCTATCATTCTTATAACCCACATTCATGGCATAAAAATAGAGGCTGGGAGGGTCAGATTTTTCTGGCAACTCGTCCGCAAATGCCGGCAAAAAGCTCGCCGCCGCCAGCACAATTACGGCCATTATTTTTGATACTAATTGCTTAAATTTTTTCCAAAAATCTTTCATGCCGACATCGTATTAATAAGGCACATTTTTGACAAGCTTTAGCACAATGTTTCTATCTTATGCTAGAATATAATCATGAGCGATTTAATGAATATCGCGATCATCTTTCTGGCTGGTCTTATACAATCTTCTCTCCAGCTTAGTTTTGGCGCTCTAATTTTGCTTTACCATTCCAGCATTTCGAAACACTATAAAAAGACCACGCGTAGACTTTCTAGGAGTTATGTTATCGGCTGCGGAGTCATGAGCTTCTTAGCCGTAGGCTGCACCGCTTTTCTAATCTCGGTTCTTAACCAAGGCGCCATGAGCACGCAGACACTGATTGTTCTAATCGGAGCCTTGCTCGCAAGTGCGCTTATCATGTGGTTCTTCTATTTCA
>JAUMYE010000027.1 GCA_030528815.1 Candidatus Saccharimonadota bacterium
TATGGACAAGATTGTTGTCTTGGAAGATGGCAAGATTCTCGAGCAGGGTAGCCACGAAGATCTACTCAGGAACCGTGGTTCCTACTACCGCCTATGGTCGCGCCAATCCGGTGCATTCTTGAATAAGGAAACTGACGACGTAGTAGAATGCGAAGAAGAAGAGTAATCTGTAAAATAGGGCCCGCCTAAAACGGGCTCTATTTTTATGCTAGAATTAAAATTAGCATGAGTAAGTTCGAAGATAGGCAAGTTGTCCTAGAAAAAATCAAAAACGGTGTCTATAGCACAAAAACTAGTAGTAATTTAGGTGTCGCACTTTTTATTGTGATGACTCTATTTGCCTTTACGATTTTCTTTTCGACGATTGTAGCGATGCTTGCAAATAGCGCACTAAGTGGCAATAAAAGTTCTGCCTTACTTGGTACGACGATTGTTTTTATAATCATTGTTGCAATTACGATGATTTTTATTATCATTCCGAAGCTTGGCAAAAGCTCAAAAACTAGCAGAAAAGACATTAGTCTAATTGAGACTGGTACAGAGCTTGAGGTTCATATTGAGAACTCTTACAAGACAAATTCTGGATATCAACTAGAATGTACGAGCGATAAATATCCGGACATGGTCTTCAGAAGCAAGCTTCTTCAAGAAGAGCCTATTATCGACAAAGATAGGAAAACCAGAGTCTTTATTGATCCTCAAAATCCAAATAACTACTTTGTAGATATCTATAGTGTCCTGCCTCGTCAGGCTGGTCCTGTCTTGATGGATAGAAGCGAGCTAAAGCATGAGACGAATGTGAACGTTACGGCTAATAATTTTGCTGTCGTTCGCATTATTTTGTTTATTTTCTTGGCACCATTCTTTATAACGGGTGCAGGAACTGCAATTGGTGGCTTGTTTACTGGACATTTTATTACTTCTATAATCAGTGCCTTTATGATTTTTGTCTTCGCAACGATTATTAGTAAGATTGGTGACGGTGACAGTGAAAAGAAAGCAATGCTAGCTCAAGGTTACTATCTCGAAGCTACTGGTACGAGATATTGGGTTACGACTAGCGACGATTCTACGACTCATCATTTATCTTGTCGCTACATTGTTCCTGGTACGCATGACGCATATAACTTCTATACGACGGCCGTAGATGCTCGTGCGAAGATTCTTGTTGGCGCAAAAGTTCGCGTCTATGTAAATCCGGACAAAATGAGCGTTTATCTTATCGATGCTAAATATTCTTTGTCTAACTTTGGCTTTACTGCCAAGCAAGAAACCGACGAAGCTTAAGGCATTAGATAAAAGCCAGAATTATGATATAATATAAGATAATTATGGCTACACTAAAAGATTTTCGTGATGAGCGCGTGCGAAAGCTCAATGAGATTCGCGAAGCTGGTATTGATCCGTATCCAGCCCATTCGAATCGCAACGCTAAAATAAAAGATATTCTAGATAACTTCGATAATTTTGATGGCAAGGACGTTTGTGTTGCTGGCCGTATTGCTGGTATCCGCAGCTTTGGCAAGCTTGCCTTCGTAGTTCTCGAAGATGATTCTGGCAAAGTTCAGATTTTCTTGAAGGATGAAGCTGCTAAGTTTACAAAGAAGCTTGATTCTGGAGATTTTCTTGAAGCTGCTGGTAAAGTTGGTAAGAGCAAAACTGGCGAAATCTCAATTTTCTGTGATGCTCCAAGATTACTTGGCAAGGCTTTGCGCCCACTTCCTGGTCGTGATGGCTTTACGAACAAGGAAGAGCGCTTACGTCGCCGCTATGTAGATATGGCTGTAAACCCGGAAGTTCGTGAACGCTTTATTCGCCGTAGTAAATTCTGGACTGCAACCCGCGAATTCTTGAACGCACATGGTTTCGTAGAAGTTAACATTCCAGTTCTCGAAGTTACCACCGGCGGTGCAGATGCAAACCCATTTGTAACCCACATGGATGCGCTTGATCAGGATTACTACCTACGTATTTCGCACGAGTTGCCATTGAAGCGCTTGATTGGTGGTGGTTTTGAGCGCGTTTATGATATTGGTCCACGCTTCCGCAATGAAGGTATGGATGAAGAACACTTGCCAGAACACATCGCTATGGAAAGCTATGCGGCTTACCAGGATTACGAAGATGGTATGAAGCTTTACGAAGAAATGATCAAATATGTCTGTAAAGAAACTTGGGGTACGCTCCAGTTCGAACATGACGGCATGAAGGTAGATTTGGATTGCGAGTGGCCACGCAAGACTTATGCGGATCTTCTAAAAGAGCATTTTAATATCGACGTCTTTAATCCTGACGTAGAGCAAATCAAGGGAATCTTGCGCGAGCATAAGATGAAGTTTGACGAAAACGCATCTGCTTCACGTCTCTTGGATTATGCTTGGAAGATTATTCGCAAAGAATCCGCTGGTCCATACTGGTTGATTCATGAACCTGTTGAGGTCTCTCCACTTGCAAAGAAGCATGCCGAAGACCCTCGCGTTACTGAACGCTTCCATCCAATTATCTTTGGTACGGAGATGGGTAACGGCTATTCTGAGTTGAATGATCCAATCGATCAGCTAGAGCGCTTTGAAAAACAGCAGGCTATGCGTGATGCTGGAGATGATGAAGCTCAGATGTTGGATATGGATTTCGTAGAGATGCTAGAGTATGGTATGCCGCCAACATGCGGTTGGGGTAACTCTGAACGCAACTTCTGGCTATTCGAAGGCGTTTCTGCCCGCGAAGGCGTTCCATTCCCACCAATGCGTAAGAGCGAAGATTAATACTTAAACTTCCACTTAAGAAAAGTGGAAGTTTTTTGTAAACTAAGCAAGTTTGTGGCGAATAAGAAGAGTATTAAGGCAACGCTATGAACTGCTCCTGTATCTATAATCATTAAGCTTCCGCTTTTAATAATTCTCGTATTCTACTAGCTTGTTGCTATGGAATACAGAAGAACAGATTTAAGCGAACAATTTTTACAAAACCTATATAACGAAGATTCTAAACATTGGGAAAATAAGCCACCAAAAGAGCTTTGGCAATATGGCAATTTTCCGAAGCGTGTGGACAAAAAGGTAGTTGCCATAGTCGGTAGTCGTAATTGTACGGATTATGGTAAGAATATTGCGTACAAGACCGCCAAAACGCTTGCAGAGCATGGTTTTGTGGTCGTGAGTGGCCTCGCATATGGCATAGATAGCTTCGCGCATCGTGGTTGCATTGATGGCGGCGGACAAACGGTCGCCGTGCTTGGAACTCCGATAGATAGAATCTATCCAGTTAGCAATTATTCTTTGGCACAGAGAATCGTCGAGACTGGCGGTGCGATCATTTCTGAGTACGCGCCAGGATCAAAAGTTCATCCATTTAATTTTGTATATCGGAATCGGGTTGTTTCTGGATTAGCGGACGCGCTAATAATTGTTGAGGCCTCGGATAAATCTGGTACGATTCATACTGCGCAGTATGCGGTCGAGCAAGATAGAGAACTATATGTCGTGCCGGGAGACATTAATCGACCGATGTCTTCCGGCGCAAATCGGTTAATTATGGACGGCGGGCAGCCGTTTCTTGGTGCGGATTGGTTTATGGACTGCATGGATCCGCTCTGGCGTACGAAAGAGAAAAAGCAAAAGAAGAAAACCCTTGGTGCGCTTAAGGATTCTATCTTGAGCTTCTTGTCTGGCAAAAGCGCCGACGCCGGTAGTATTGCGGAATCTATCGGGCAGGATTTAAGTAAGGTATTGGTGCAATTATCTCTGTTAGAATTGGATGGGACATTATGCTCCGACTCGGAAGGCAAATGGTCTTTTGCTTAAAGTTTTATGCTAAAATATAAGCATAAGAAATAAAAGAGGGCATCATTTTAATGGCAAATAAAGTTATGATTGTCGGCACTGGTAATGTCGGCATGAGCTTTGGTTATGCACTTGTGCATCAGCGCACAAATGTTAACGAGCTAATTCTTGTAGATATTAATAAGGAAGACGCAGAAGGCGAAGCAATTGATCTTCGGGATACTTTGGCTGTCGCTCCAGCTTATCTAAAAGTTCGCGCAGGCGAGTACTCTGATGCTGGCGATTGCGATATTATCGTCATTACTGCGGGCATTCCTCAGAAACCAGGCGAATCCCGTATGGATCTTCTAAAGAAAAACGCTGCAATCTTTAAAGATATGATTGGCCAAATCATGGAGGCTGGCTTCAATGGTATCTTTGTTGTCGCAAGTAATCCTATGGATGTTCTAACATATCTAACCTGGCGCTATTCTGGCCTTCCAGCAGAGCGTGTAATTGGTTCTGGCACAGTCTTGGATTCCGCAAGGCTTCGCTATCGTATCGCCCAGCGTTTGCATGTTCATCCAAAAGCTATTCATGCTTACCAGGTCGGCGAACATGGAGATTCTGAATTTGCTCTTTGGAGCTGCGCAAGTGTTGGCGGTCAGGATGTTCGCGATCTAATCGACGCTCAGGCTCGCGCCGAAATCGAAGATTATGCTAGGAAAGAAGCCTACACAATCATCGAGAAGAAGGGTGCTACATATTACGGTATTGGTAGCTGCTTGGCAACAATTGTAAACTGCATCTTGAATGATGAAAACCGCATTTTGCCAGTCAGTAACTATGACGAATTTAGCGGCACATATAATGGCTTCCCAGCCGTTCTCGGTGCTAATGGTATTGTTCGTCGTATTGGTCTAAGAATCAACGAAGAAGAGCAAATCAAATTCAATGCAAGCATTCAAGTTCTTAAGGATGCAATCGCAGAAGCTGAGCAAGCTTAACAAATAAAAGATGCCCTAAAAAGAGGAGTGTAATAACTCCTCTTTTTGCTTATGTCTATAATTTGAAAAAATAGCAAAAAATGATATAATATAGGAATGAACTTATTTATATTAATATTAAGCTCTCTAGTATTCGTAGAGACTAGTGCTTTGTGTGCTAAAAGTTTCTCGAAGAAAGAGTTAAAATTCGGCAAGAACGAGCGCCGCAAGATATTCGTAGATACTTCTACGCTCATGGATGGTCGTATCTTGTCGTTTGCGAGGACGGGTTTTCTTGGTGACGAAATCCTTATTACGCGCAGCGTGGTAAGAGAATTGCAGTTGCTAGCAGATGGCTCCGATGCAGACAAAAGAACTCGTGCCAGGTTTGGACTAGACATTGTAAATGAACTCAAGAATCTTGAGAAAGTTACGGTAACGATCTATCCGGATGAGCTTGGCCACGTAAAGGTCGATGAGAGGCTCCTAGAGCTTGCAAAAAGCGAGAAGGCACTCATTATGACTAATGACTACAACCTAATTAAAGTCGCCGGTACGGAAGGCGTAGAAGCGTTAAATATCAACGAACTAGCGCAGAGCCTCCGCAGCGAATATCTTCCAGGAGATAAGATTGACGTGAAGGTTGTTGGCGTTGGTAGTAATCCTCATCAAGGCGTAGCTTATCTATCTGATGGCACGATGGTTGTAATCGACGGCGCAGATAAGCTTGCTGGCAAGAATGAAACTACTCGTGTTGAATTTGTGCGCTACTTGCAGACGAGCGCTGGCAAAATGATGTTCGCTCGCCTAGATAATACTCTAGCTCCAAAACAGAACAAATCTACAGGCAGAAAACGTATCGTAAAAGATAATAAATCTCGCAAGAACAACAAGAAAAATAAGCAATAAAAAATCCCCCGTTAAAGGGGGATTTTTGTTATTCGTTGTAGGTTGTACTTTCGGTTGCGGTATAACCTGCGCTATCTGTAACTGTGACTGTAATCTTGCCTGGTTTAGACTTTGCTTTTGCTGAAGCGCTACCAGATGCTATTGAACCGCTTGCAAGGGTCTGACCATCAACTTCGATTGTATAGTTTTCTAGACTGTGAGTACCTTTTCCTACGGAAATCTTAATTGTGTATCCTGAACTATTATCCACGACGATCGAGTTGATTGTAGGCTTTGCGTCGCTGCAAGAGTGAACGTCGTCTTCTGCTTCTGGATCGTAGCCATCGGCGGATAGGGTATCTTTCTTTGTCATAGGATCGTAAGTCTTTGTGACTTCGACGTCTACACGAGTTTCAGCAGGAGTACAGTCGGTTGCTTTCTTCTTGCTGATCCTATCGAATGCCATAGTTTCTTTGGAGATACCAGACTTCTTGCTGTTATACCAGCTTGGCCAGATATCTGTCTTACCGCCAACTGTGAGGGTTTGTAGACCTTCTGGCTGGACGAATTGCTGGCCTGGGGTCCATTTACCGTCTACGGCGTAAACTTCGTCATGGACGCGGTCTTGATATGCTGCGTTAATTCTGAAACATGCATCGTGCGAGTCTGTTGCGAGCGGAGAACCATCATGGTTACCGTTCCAGATTGCAGTTGCAAGTACTGGAGATGCGGACATTGTCCAGGAGTCCTTCGCAGAACCCATACCGTTTTCTGTAGTGCCGGTCTTTACGGCATATGGAGTGTGTTCGCTATAGAAACCGGCCTGTGCTGCCCAACCATAGCCCCAAAGGGAAGCGCGAGCTTCAAGCTTTGTGAGGATATCGATTGTCATGTAAGCGACCTGTGGATCAACGATGCGCTCACCTTCGCTATCAGTCCAAGATTCAATAACATCACCATCGGAGTTCTTAACTTCTAGGACATAAGCAATGTCTTTATATGTACCGCCGCGAGCAAGTGTTGCGTATGCGTTTGCATGCTCAACTGGACGTACGGAGCAACCACCACCGATAGCCATAGATAGACCAGCTGTTTCGCCATTAGCACAGTAAGACTTATCGCCAAGCTTGTGTGCAATTTCTAGGCTGTTTTCGATACCGTTAATATATAGAGCCTTAACGGCAGGAATGTTCTGGGATGTAGATAGAGCCTGGCGAATTGTAATGTTGCCATAGTATATATCTGTAGAGTTAGCAAGGTGGCAGCGACCGTAAGTGCCAGCACAGTAAATGGAGTCGATGTTTTCATCCTTTAGGACTGAGCCTGGACCATAGTTGACGCCATCGCGCTCCATAAATAGCGGCGTGTAGTCCAAGATTGGCTTAATAGAAGAACCTGGCTCAAGTAGTGATGTTGCAGCATTTAGCTGACCATAGCCTTCGCGGTTCCAGTCTACGCTACCAACCATTGCAATAACCTGAGATGTTTCGACGTCAACGGAAACTAGAGTTGCGTTGTCTGAACCGTTTCTATAGAAGATTTCGGAACCGGCAGCAACGGCTTCTTCTGCAATCTGCTGAGCGCGTAGATCGATAGTGGTTTTGATTGTGAAGCCACCTTCGCGCATAACCTTTAGACCATAGCGAGATTCGAGTTCGGCCTTAGCTTCAAGGACTGCCCATGGAGCCTTGATATTTTCGTACTGGCTCTGTTCTGGCTGAACGCGTGCAAGAACATCAACGGCCATAGCTTCATCGGCCTGTTCTTGAGTGATGTAACCCATCTCGACCATAGCATTAAGTGTTTTGTGCTGGCGAGCGATCAAGGCCTCATTGCCATCAATATTGTATGGATTATATAGGCCTGGGTTGTTTGGAATAGAGGCAAGAAGGGCAGACTCTGCGAGATCAAGATCTTTAGCGCTCTTCTTGAAATATGTTTGTGCAGCACTTTCTACGCCATTACGGCGACCACCATATGGAGACTCGTTAAGGTATAGAGTGATAATCTGCTCTTTGTCGTACATCTTTTCTACTTCGATAGAAAGAATCATTTCCTTGATCTTACGAGGAATACCAGACATCGAGCGGTCTTTTGCTTCTTCGGAGAAATAGACCTGCTTGATGAGCTGCTGCGTCAAAGTAGAACCACCCTGAACGGCGCCACCACCAAGGGTAACCCATGCAGCACGAATAAGAGCTGTAAAGTCGACGCCTGGGTGATTGTAGAAGTTCTTATCCTCGATAGCGACGGTTGCTTGGCGCATGTATGTAGAAATATCTTCACCATCAACAACAAGACGATAATCGCCAGAACCCTTATCTTCCCAAAGAAGTTGGCCGTTGCGGTCAAGATAAGTATTAACCGTGTTTTGAACGCGATTAGCAAGTTCTTCTGGGTTAATCTCTTTAAGATCTTTCTTGTAATAAAGGAAGAGACCGCCAATACCAATAATCATAATAAGCACAAGAGCCAAAAAGACCTTCAAAATACGAAGCTGACCCTTCTTAGAGAACCACGCCTTAAAGAAACGATCTGGACGTAGCTTTGCGAAGAAGCGCAAAATTGGATTTTTTGGTAGTTTAGCCTCATCTTCAGCGCGCTTGCGGGCCTTCTGGTCCTGTTTGACGCGACGCTTGTAGGCTAGGTTTGAATATAGTGAAATGTTGCCACTTTTCTTCTTCTTGGAGGAGCTTTTTTCACTCTTCTTTGGAAGTTTGCTCAAAAGACTTTTGGCTGAAGCACCAAAATCTTTCTTCGTGGCAGATTTTTTACTCGCAGTTTTATTATTTGCCATTACTTTATTATACACTATTATGCTTATATTGTATTAACTTTAGCATTTTACACCCCTAAGATTATGGGGTAAAATATATAGCATTATGAGTCATTATGAGCCGTTAAAAATCGAAGAAAAGTGGCAGGCGATTTGGGAAAAAGAAAAGCCATTCGCTGCCAAGGACGACGATAAGCGTCCAAAAAAGTTTGTCGCGGAAATGTTTCCGTATCCATCAGGTGCTGGCCTTCATGTTGGTCACGTACGTAATTTTTCAATCGTAGACTGCGTAGCACGCTTCTATGCTCAAAATGATTTTAATGTCCTTCGTCCATTCGGCTATGATACTTTCGGTCTCCCAGCAGAGAATTACGCAATCAAAACTGGTACCGCTCCTCAGGATGTCACTCTTGTAAACATCGAAAACTTCCGCAAGCAGGCAAAGCGCCTAGGTTATGCTATTGACTGGTCTCGCGAAATTAATACTTCTGATCCTAAATATTATAAATGGACTCAGTGGTGCTTCTTGCAGCTCTTCAAGAAAGGTCTTGCTTATCAGGCAGAGAGCTATCAGTGGTGGTGTCCAGTAGATCAGACCGTTCTTGCAAACGAACAGGTCGAGAATGGCCATTGCTGGCGTTGTGGCTGCGAAGTTGAAAAGAAGAAGATGAAGCAGTGGTTCTTCAAAATTACTGCCTATGCAGATGAGCTTCTTGACGAAATCGATTCTCTTGACTGGCCAGACAAAATCAAGACCATGCAGAAGAACTGGATTGGTCGCAGCGAAGGTGCTGAAGTTAAGTTCAAGATTAAAGATAGCAAAGAAGAAATCACAGTCTTCACGACTCGCCCAGATACTCTTTACGGCGCAACCTTCATGGTTCTTGCTCCAGAACATCCAATGATTTCAAAGATTATGACCGAGGATGTCCGCAAGAAGGTTAAGCAGTATTGCGATGATGCTATCAAGAAGAGCGAAATCGAACGCCAGGAAAACAAGGAAAAGACAGGCGTCTTTACTGGTGCCTACGCAATCAATCCTTTGACAAAGAAAGAAATCCCAATTTGGATTTCGGATTATGTCCTTATGGGTTACGGCACAGGCGCAATCATGGCTGTTCCTGCTCATGACGAACGCGACTTTGCCTTTGCAGAGAAGTTCGATCTTCCAATCGTAAAAGTTATTGAAAAACCAGAAGATTCCGATGATGACTCTAAGTGCTATCACGACGAAGGTACGCTCGTAAACTCCGAATCCTTCAATGGTATGAATAGTGCCGAGGCTCGCGAAAAGATTGTCGAATGGCTAGAAAAAGAAAAGATTGGCCAGAAGAAGGTCACTTATCGTATGCGCGACTGGCTCATTTCTCGTCAGCGCTACTGGGGCTGCCCAATTCCTATCGCTTACGACAAGAATGGTAATCCTCATGCAATTCCAGAAGATCAGCTTCCTGTCATGCTTCCAAAGGTTGACGATTATAAGCCGGACAAATCCGGCCGCAGTGCATTGGCAAAGTGTGAAGACTTCTTGAAGGTTACGATTGATGGTGAGGAAATGACTCGCGAAACCGATACGCTTGATGGTTACGCATGTTCTAGCTGGTACCTCTGGCGCTATACTGATCCTCATAATGATAAAGAAGCTTGGGGTAAGGACAAGGTTAACTACTGGGCTCCAACTGATGTTTATGTTGGTGCAGACCATGCAGTCGCTCACTTGCTTTATGTTCGCTTCTGGTGCAAGTTCTTTGCCGACGAAGGCTATCTAAGCTTCCGCGAGCCGGTCAAGAAGTTGCTATACAACGGTTATATTAATGCTCCTGATGGCAAGAAGATGAGCAAGTCCAAGGGTAATGTTATCGACCCGCTTGATGTTATTAATCAGGGTTATGGTGCAGATACTCTACGTACTTACGAGCTCTTCATTGGCCCATACGACCAGAAGGCAAACTGGAATACTAGCGCAATCGGCGGCGTTTATCGCTTCTTGAATCGCTGCTGGAGTCTTGCCTTTGAAGCTAAGTACAACAAAGAAGATAAGAATAAGGTTATCCGCAATCGCACTATCAAGAAAGTTACGGATTACATGTATAGCAATGGCTACAATACAGCTGTCGCTGCCATGATGGAATTTGTAAACGAATTGTACAAGGAAGGCGCAAAGAAGGAAGACGTCGACGTACTTGCTCGTATGCTCAAGCCATTTGCTCCGCACCTTGCTTGCGAAATGCTTGAAAAGCTAGGCGCTAAAGACGATTTGTGGCCAAGCTATGACGAATCCGCACTTGTTGCCGACGAAGTTGAAGTTGTGGTCCAGGTTAACGGCAAGCTTCGCGCTCGCGTAAATGTCCCAGCAGAAGATGCTGAAGACAAAGAAAAGCTAGAAGCTGCTGCGAAATCCGACGAAAAGATCAAGCAGATCCTAAGCGATCATCCAGAAATCAAGACAATCGTAATTCCACGAACCCATCTTGTAAACATTGTTGTAAAACAGTAACAGAAAAGCCACCGAATTAACCGGTGGCTTTTTGTTGAAAGCGATTTTATTATCGTGGCGCGCGCTTGATAAGTTTTGCGTGTAGAACCATGCGTTCTGTATCGCTATAGCAAGTAGAAAGCGTAAGAATATGATCGCTGCTACTGACGGTAGTTTGGAAATCGTGTGAACTACGAGCCTTAAGCATATCTACGAAGTTTTGGAAATCTGTATCGTTCGCAAACGAAGTGC
>JAUMYE010000094.1 GCA_030528815.1 Candidatus Saccharimonadota bacterium
CGACGGAGATTTTAAAGAAAAATACCGGAGTTTGTCGGATATTGCCGAGAACCTGAATCTAGAATCGGGCGAAGAATTAAAAGGCATAGTCAAGAAACTCTCTAGCGCCATGCGTAGTGCTAGCCATTGCAAAGACCGCTGCGGCCCAGGAGAATTTGCCAAACTTCAGCAAGAATACACCGAAGCAAAAGATAACTTACTGGCGCTCGTTGAACAGATGAATAATAATATACTAAACGATACGCAAACGAACTCGCTAATCGAAGAGTTAAAGAAATTGGAGAAATAATGAAGAAGATACTATTCCCAGAAGCAGACAATGAATATGTAAAAGAGGCGGCCTCGGAATTAACTGATATTGAGGCGATCCTTGAGAAACAATCCCTAGAAGAAGCTTTCGATAAGCTCGCTAGTGGCGAAGTTGATGGCATTGTTGCTGGCATAGATTATTCTTCTCGTGATGTTATTTTGGCAGGGAAAGACAAGCTTGGTCTCGTAAAACCAGAAGTAAAACTGTTTACAAGTTTGTTCTATGCTGAGCTTTCAGATGGTAGGAAATATATCATTTCTGATGGTGCGACCTGTAAGCATCCAACTCTCGAGCAAATGTGTCGCATTATTGAGCTGGTTCATGAAGCGTCCGAAAAGCTCCTAGATGAAGAGCCTCGTCTTGCGATGCTTAGCTTTTCTACCTTTGGTTCTGGCGGTAAGGACGACACGATGGATTTGATGCAGGAAGCAATTGCAAAGACTCGCGAAACTCATCCAGAAATCAAGATCGATGGCGAAATGCAGCTTGATGCGGCTATTAATCCTCGTATCGGCGCCAAGAAAGCTCCAAACTCCGACGTGGCGGGCAGAGCAAACGTCCTTATTGTTCCAGATATTAATGCTGGCAATATCTTGTATAAGTCTCTCGAGCAGTTTGCTGGGGCCAAGGTTGCTGGTCCAATCCTACTCGGCTTTACAAAACCAGTCTCGGATTTGTCTCGTGGTTCAACCGCAGAAGATATTGTTTTGACGGCACGCTGCCTAGAGCGCCTTATCTAGAGCTACATTGACTAAAACTCTATTTTGTTGTATAATAGACCAATATTTTTGCACCTTTACTGTTTGGAAGTTCGCATAGTCGGATTTCGAGCACTTGAGCCTTCGAGTGTTCAAAATTCGGCTATGCAAAGGGCAAGCCGGAAATCTTTTCGTCTCGGTTTACAACCGAAGGAGGTCTATTATGAGCAACCCATTAATTAGTGTGAAAATCCAGGAGACAAACGTATTTCCTTCAAGAGATACTTTGCTCAAGCTTACCGCTCTGACTCTGCCTATGAGTAGCTGCTTGGCAGTCGGTACTACCCGCAAGGGCAGTCTTATGACTGATAAAGGCAACTTCGAGCTGGATATCCACTACAATCTCTACAAAGAGTCTGTAGATGGTTTCGCTGGTCAGAGACAGAATCTGCTGAATCTCATGAGTGCTTACGATGTTGAATGCTTCGTTAGTACTGCGCTCTTCCACGGCACATCAGATGCCGTCTACGCAAACAAGAACGGTCTCCGTATTCTTGGCGCAGGCACCGGCAAGACAGCCTACAAGAAGGTAAACTACGACCGCTTCTCCAGAGAAAATCAGCTCCATGCTGACGGTATTATCTGCGAGCCTGGTTCTGGCATCGTGCCAGTGACTTATAGCGCAGACTGTGTCACTGGTGTCATGAGCGCTCCTAACGGCGCTTACGGCGTATTCCATAGCATGGCCAGAAAGCTTTGCGATGAGAATGACAATATTATCCTGTCTATGGTTCGTGCTTTCGACAATCTCTGGGGAGTCAAGCCTGAGGATATTCAGATCGCATTCTATCCTAGTGTCAGCCCTTCCATTTACGAGGTCGACCAGGAGTTTGCCGATGCATTTCCTGCACGCTATGTTATGTATGAGCCTGGCAAGAAGCCTCGCCTCATGCTTGAGGATCTGGCTATCTCTCTGGCGCGCAGATATGGCGTAACTCAGATTGCTGTATCCGATCACGCTACCGCCTGGGGCGGACTCGAGAGCCTTCGTGGCACCGAACATAGTCTTCTGGCAAGCGGTACACAGGTTGGCAACTCAAACGGCCAGAACATTGTCTTCGCCGTTCCTCTGGATGTCGCTCGTCTCTGATTCAAATGCTTCCAAACAGAATTATTCCGCGTCTTTCGGGGCGCGGATTTTTCTTGGTTAGCATGGTTGCAGCCAACGTATGCTTTAGCTTTCCATTTTGGAAAGCTAATACACCTTAGCATTATTGGCTCATCTGTTTAAACTTTCCATTTTGGCAAGCTAAAGACTATATAACAAATATGATTACTGTGCAGGCGTGTTTTTTTTGAGATGGCACGCTTTTTCTTAGCATATGAATTAGCTTGCGATTTTTGCAAGTAATTACACCTTAGCGGAAATGGCTCATCTGACATTACTTGCAGATTTTGCAAGTAAACGCGCATATAACAAATAAAT
>JAUMYE010000095.1 GCA_030528815.1 Candidatus Saccharimonadota bacterium
CCGCATGGAACTTTCCACTATGCGTAACGAAAGTGGCATCATCAAAACTAGAAAACTCAATCATTGTTCTTATCACCGTACTTTCTTACAAAATGTGCACCCTTTACAACTCGTAAAAAGCTTATATATTATGGCACAGCTTAACCAAAATAACAAGCCCAGCTTTGCCAAAACAGATAAAAAATTGTATAATATCTCCTATGTTAGTTTCAGATTATAACTATAATCTTCCAGATGAATGTATTGCCAAAGAACCGCCAAAAACTCGCGGCACTACTCGCCTTCTTGTCCTAGACAAGAATAGTGGCAATATCACAGATTCTCGTTACGCCAAGTTGGCAGATTTTCTTGAGCCAGGCGATTTGGTCATCCTTAACGATACTCGCGTCATGCGCGCTAGGCTTTTTGCCAAACTTCCAAACGATCATCCACGCGAACTAGTCGTTCTCGAAAAGCACAAAAGCGATCTAAACTCCGTCATGTATCATGGCAAGCTTCGCGCTGGCGATATTTTGACTATCCTTACCGAGCGCGATGGCAAAAAGACCGAAGACACCGTTACAATTCGCGAAATCCTCGGTAACGGCACCGCTACCGTCAGCTCTTCCCGCCCGCTAGTAGACATCGTTGAAGATCATGGCTCCGTTCCATTGCCTCCATATCTTCACCGCGATGCAACCCCAGAAGACATCAAGCGCTACCAGACCGTCTGGGCCAAACAGCTTGGTTCTGCCGCTGCGCCAACTGCCAGTCTCAATATGACCAACCAGCTCATGGACGAGCTCAAAGAAAAAGGTATTGATATTAAATATCTTACCCTTCACGTTGGCCTTGGCACTTTCTTGCCTATCCGTAGCGACAAAGTCGAAGAACACCATATGCATTCCGAATGGTTCCATATTCCAGAAGAGACTTTGAAAGCCATCGAAGAAACCAAGAAAGCTGGGCATAAAGTCGTTGCCGTTGGCACCACTGTTACTAGAACCCTAGAATTCTATGCCAAAACTGGCAAAACCGAAGGTGAAGACGATATCTTTATCTACCCTGGCTTCAAGTTCCAGATTATTGATGCATTGCTTACGAATTTCCATGCGCCAAAATCTACCGTTCTTATGCTCGCAAGTGCATTCGCTGGCTGGAAAAACCTCAAACCAGCTTATGATCATGCCGTCGAATCCGGCTACAAGCTCCTTAGCTACGGCGACTCAATGCTCATCAAATAGCTCGTGCTATAATTAGCCCAAATGCCAACCATCTTTATTCCGAACCATCCTCATCAGGTCTATGGCCTGCTTATTATTGTTGCGCTTCTTATTGGCGAATTCTTTATCTATAAACAACTCAGGAATCAAAAAGCGCCATCAAGGTTCGCCTTTATCTATTGCCTCTGCTCCATTATCTCTATTTATATCTTTAGCATCCTAGCCAACCTAATTCTTTTCCAGCAAATCGGCCTCGCCTCTGTTGGCGCCGCAGCTGGAATAATTCTCTGTGCCTTCGTTTTTGAAAGATATCAAAATAATCCAAAATTCTTAAGACTGCTCGGCGCCCCAAATATGCTAAAACTCCCAAAACAAGCAATTATCACTTCAAGCATCATTGCTTTGCCTCTTCTATATTCAATCGCGAAGCTCGCTTGCCTCTCCGCCTCTTGCTGCCACGGTATTAATTACCAAGGTCCTTTTGCTGTTCATTACGAATGGCTACCAGAAGCTAGCTTCTTCCCGATCCAACTGCTAGAAACCATCGTTTTTCTTGCAATTTTTCTAAGCCTCACTCGTATCAAAAATCAAACAACCAGAGCCTACGCAACTCTAATCATTTGCATAATTGCAAAACTCCTCCTAGATTTCTTGCGCTACAATCACGAAACCACAATTATCACCGCAAACCAGATAGCCTGCCTCGCCGCCCTAATTCTCCTACTGCTCTACAAAAAGTATTGGCGAAAAATCAAAAAGATATTATCACATCGTATTTAGAAATCGTCAAATAAGATGATATAATACTCTTATGAATCCTGGTTTTTCTTTCGAAATCAAAAAGCAAAAAGGTCTTGCTCGCGTCGGAACCATCCATACTCCGCACGGAGATATTCAGACCCCTTGTTTTGTTGGCGCTGCAACTCGTGCAACCGTTAAAGCCTTAACCTTTGCCCAGATGAAAGAACTCGGCAGCCAGGCTATCCTTGCAAACACTTACCACCTTCTTCTCGCCCCTGGCGTAGATTTAATTGAAAAAGCAGGTGGCCTCAATAAATTCACGAGCTACGAAGGCCCAACCTTTACGGATTCTGGTGGCTTCCAGATTCTTAGCCTTCCAAGCGCCAAGGTAGATTTCGAAGGTGTAACCTTTAAATCTCATATCAATGGCGATAAACTCCGCATGACCCCAGAAAGCTCCATGCAGGCACAATGGAAGATTGGCGCAGACATTCATATGGCTTTCGACTGTGTTGCAGATTCT
>JAUMYE010000096.1 GCA_030528815.1 Candidatus Saccharimonadota bacterium
CCAGCACTATAGAATTTAGTTGAACCTTTGGCACAATCCGCCGGCACTGTAACACCTGGGGCCGTCAAGCCGCCTCGGTTAAAACCAGGCACACTAGCCGCTCCTTGATAATTTGGATCATCGTATGTATACTCAAACCACGCAACTACCGTCGTCCAAAAATATGATACACCAACATCATTTGAGCCGTACCAGGTACCATTATCGCCACTACCAGAGCCAGAGCCACTATCCGTCCAAATATCTCCAGCAAAAGCTTTTTCGCTAGATAAAACCGACACAACAAGCAATAGCAAGACTGCTACTATTTTCGTAATATTACCTCGCTTCATCTGTCGTACACTCCGTTACGATATCTGGATTTTCACTAACCCATTCCTCGTCATTATTCCGATACATTAATTCGCTGCATTTATACTCGATATCATTATCTTTGTACGTTAAACTATCTATTTGCTCCATAATACTCGCTATAGACTCTTCATCATTCGTACATGTATATTTGAATGAGGCGTATTTCATCAAGATATAGTATTTCTCATAGTCATTCTTTGCATCGTTTAAGGACTTCTGAAACTTTTCTTCTATTTGATCGTATGCCTCATTCAGATTCTCTGCTCTAGTCTTTTCATCTACAAAAGAGCCAATCTCGCTAGCTTTATTCTTGGCTGCCGCGATTTTTTCCTCGGTCGTTTGCTCTCGCGTGTTATTAAAGAAGATAAAAGCGCCAACACCTAAGGCAATCAAAACTACAGCAGCACCAATAATTATTAGAGGCTTTTTGCTTCTTTTTTCGGCCTTTCTAAGCTCAATTGTTTGCTCAATTTTTGCATCACGTGCAGCTTGTTGTTTTTTCTCGGCCTCTTTTTTTGCTCGCTCAGCGGCCGCTTGGCGTTCTTTTTCGCCATCTATATTAGTGAATTGCTCAACTCTCTCTTTGTCGGCAATTTTCGCAGAATCAAAAGAGACGCGAGGCTCTTCCGATTGACCATTAACCTGATTATTTTCAGCCATACTAATACTATTTTAACATAAGCAAAATGAGCCAACGCATGATTGGCCCATTTTATTCGAGGCTAGACTAGTAGCGTGATGGAAGTTCTTTAATATAAGTAGTTGTAATTGGATCGTCTTCCATGGACTGCTCATAGACTTCCGAGACGTAAGCTGGATCAAAGTTAAATATTTCAGCACGCTGAATTAGGCTTTGAGGAATTACGCTATCCCCATAGCTACCACCACCAAAGGTGCGATCAAGCGTAATGTTTTCTGCAAATACTGCACCATTTACAACAAGCTGCTTGTAGCATAGATCTTTAAGACCAGAGTTGCCCTCAGTTTTACCCTGCGTAGTTTCGTTTTGCTTGTCTTCTAGGTAACAGGTGTCTAGATTGCCATCAGCAATAAGAATTGCATTTATCTCTGTAACGTCTGGATGAATCTTGATATTATCCGCATAGATTATCGGTGTTGAGCCGTCAGCGTTTTTACTAACATTACTATCAATAATCAGGGTTCCATTGTGCTTAGTAGTGCCATTTTTACCAGCAATTTGGTTTTTGACACTATAAGCCCTAGAAGCATAGGAGTACGCTTCGCCCGAATCTAGGCCTACTTGGTTTCTACAGTTTATATTTCCAACCGTTTCAATACCAATACATTTAGCATCCTTATTTAGACCAGCTTCAGACGGATCTGCCTGCTCATTAACGAAAAACTGTGGACCATGATACGCAAGACTTGCGCCAGTACCAAAGTTAACCGAAGTACTATTATCCGCAATTAGGCCATATTCAGACCAAGAGCCAAAGATATTCCCGCCATAATTTGTAGTCGAAGTAATTACGCCGCCACCAGATACAATACCAGAACCTTCTACGCTTACAGTCGGCTTCTTGCCTAGCGTTCTACAGCTAATCTCGAAGCGCCAATACGCGCCAGAACCCGGGTTATCTCCCATCAAAGCGTTAGTCTGAGGATCGCCAGATGCGATTCCGGAATTACCCGTAATATTCATATTGTTATGGCTATCTGCAGGCCAGACAGCGGCAACAGCGCAATACTTCGTACCAATGCTAACCGCAATACCTTCGCCAACCTTCGTAGTGGCAGTGCCATCCTTTTCCGTTGTTGACGAAACTACTGTACCATCAATCCGGTCATTTAGGATACTTTCAAATTCTTCATCGGATTGAATATAGAAATCTCTTGTTTCGTTTCCGAAGCTATCCTTCATACGAGTTGCACCGCTGGCAGATATATTATTCAAAAGATCATTGAGGTCTTTACCCGCATCAAGAGTAAAGATAGCAGTATAATACTTGCTTGTTTTTGTAAGCGTAGGAACATCCGTAGCCGTAGCGCCCGTATCTTCGTTTACTCGTCCATTCACTTTTATTTTAGATACTGCGCT
>JAUMYE010000028.1 GCA_030528815.1 Candidatus Saccharimonadota bacterium
TACAGACGAGCTGTAGTTCCAAGCTAGAAGGAGTCTGCGTTGTATTGCGCTTGTTCCAAGTCTTATGAACTTCAAGGTGAGTGTATTCGGTATTCGTAATCGTAAAGCCCTCTTCGGCATTACCGTCGATCGTAGCTTTAAAGCCAGGAACTTCAGTGTTTTCTACGACGAAGAATCCAAATCTGTCTTGCTCTACGCAACTATCTTTTGTAAGTGGGCCAAATTCACCTCTCCAGCCTTCACTCTTTCTTAGCGTAATAGTATCAACAGAGTACGGGCCGCAGAATAGGCTTACTTCTACTGAATCTGGCAAATCATTGCTCGAGAGGTTAGTATCCCAAACCTTCTCTACAGGAATATTAAACTCTTCCTTATTTGTAATGATAACCGTACCGTCTTGAGCCGTAGAAACCGTCGCGTTATAAGTTGCATCCTCTGGAATAATCTCGCGAACGGTATAGCCATGATGGCTACTTGTCAATGAAGGACAATCCGAAGCTTTAAGATGGGTATAGTTATATAGCCAAGCGCCACTTGGATTCATATTTGCAGCCTTAGTTAGCGTAACCCGAGTATTAGCAACGTCAGAACCATTACAGACCAAGACAATGTCTACACTATTTGGAATGTTGCTTGGGTTGCGATAGTTCCAAACCTTAGCTACAGGAATATCGACATACTTAGTATTCGTAATCTGATAACCATTCGTTTCGTCACCAGTTACATTAGATTCGTAGTAATAGTTGTTATTGCCATAACCGTGTGAGCTAGGCAAGATTTCTTCAACCTCATACCTTTCACATGCGGATGTGCTTAGATTTGTCCAGCGCTCAGAATATTCATTGTCCTTTGTAAGAAGCTTAGTAGAATCCTCGATTGAAGCAAGTTTTCTGTCATTACCATTTACACAATATAGAGCAGCCGTAATTACGTCTGGACGATCCGTATCAACACCATCGCCTTCATCATCCCAGCTCTTCCGGACAGGAATATCGATTAGTTCTTCGTTTGTTACAGTAAAGCCATTTGCGGCATCACCCGTATAGTGAACCTTGAACTTAAAATCACCAGAAGCTGTAGTCTTAGTATAGATATCATCGTCCTGGTAAAGATTATTACTGCCATCAGCGTATACCTCGGCAATACCAAAGCTTCTACAATTGCCACCCAGGATATTCGTGAAAGTACCACTCCAGTTATTAGCAGTATTTAGAGTAAGTTCTGCACGGGTAGTAGAATTGTACATGTATGGATTCATGTTGCCATCATTGTCTTCACAAAGAAGAACAACCTTAACCTCAGATGACAAGTTATCACTGCGGCCTTTCCAAGCCTTTTCTACTGGAATATCAATTTCCTTAATGTTATCTAGAGTGTATACCCAGGTACCATCAGCGTCTTTTGAGGGATAGACGCCAGCTAGTGCGAATTGTCCAGCGTAACCAATCTCTCTGACATAGTAGTCATTACCATTACACTCACCATATGGACGACCAGCCCAGCTCGTACTGTCTTCCCAGTTATTATTAGCACTAAGTACAGCAGTAGCAATAACGTTACTGCTACCCATACAAGTTAGGCCAACAGTTAGGCTTGTTACATCTGGTTCATCGCCAGTCCATTCCTTCTTAACCTTTACATTAACATCATGCTTGTTAATTAGCTTGTATGTGTCGCCGTCAAGATATTCTTCTCTGGTATAGTTTTCAGGAACTACTGTTTCTGTTGCACTATATTCTGCGCAAGCAGACTTGGTAAGGTTTGTAAATTCACCTCTCCAGTTATTAGCAGCATTTAGAGTGATAGTTATAGGATTGCCAGATGCATCAAGAACTTCATCATCGCCACACATTAATTTTGCAATAATGCTCTGTGGACGGTCCTCAAGATAGTCTTCGTCGCCAAGCCATACTTTTTCCACTGGGAGAGAGGTTAAGTCAGTATTTGTTAGCTCCTGAGTTGTAGTACGAGTAGTATCGTTACCAGCAAAGGTAATCGTACCTTCAGTCTTTTCGTATGTGCTAGTTACATCATTTTGATTGCCATCATATAGAGCAACCTCGAATGCTTTGTATTCTACAAGTTCGAATTTACCATTAATTAACAAGAATGCTGGGAGATTATCAAATGTATAAGTATCTGGCTGGTTGTAGCAAATATTTTCTTTTGCAGCTGGCTGAAGCGAAGAAGCTTTAGCCTGAGCGCAATGAATCGGAATCTTCTCATAGCGCTTGAAAGTGCTCCAGGTATCTACAGAGCTGCCAGCGATACGATAGCGTACATCGAAAGTAATATAATGTGGGCGTTCGTCGTTTTCTAGAGTGTCATTATCATTCCAAGTCTTGATAACACTTACAGAAGATGTATAGAACTGGTTATCAAGCAAGAATTCTACCGTACCACCATTTGTTACATTTGCGCTCTGAGGAGTAATTGAGCTGCTGAATGTCCCATTATATTTTGCTGGAACTGCAGTTTCAGTAGTACTCAAAGACAAGCCATTACAGGTGTAGTCATTCGTAACATTAAACAAATCGCTTTTAACTTGGTGGCAGCTAATATCATTATCGCCAGCAGTAAAGTTATTGCTCTGATTCAAAGCATAATTCCTAAGAACCTTAGTCGAGCCATTATAGCTAACATTTACGGTTGCTGCGATTGAGATATCTGCGGAATGAGGGACGATACTTGTTACGCTGTTGCCATTAAAGATATTAGAGATATCACCATCGATATCAGTATCATTCCACTCTTTTACAACGGAGAGATTAAACTTTTCTTCAATTGCTGGAGAATAGGTAATCTGAGAAAGGTTCTGTGTGTTATTATTGCCGTTCGACCAGATAATAAGATGCATATCTGTACCGACAGGAAGAGCGCTATTTGCCGCGAGCGTTAGAAGATCACTCTTGCCGCTTACGCCGTAGGTGTCTACAGTCGTTCCGTTAACCTGGCCGTCAGTAATAACATAGCCATGGTTGTAGCCATACCAGCTAGGATTTTGCCAGCTTGGGCCAGCACCAGCTTGATTGTTTGCGTTATTGATCGCAATAGCGATGTGCTGATGAGTATAGCCATTAATCTGACCATAATAAATAACCTTATAAATAAGCTTATCTAGAGCTGAAGCATTTGATGTATTAACATCAACGTTCTTAATCTGGCTTGCGTTACCAGTTGGAACAGATTTTGTGTGCCAAGAACAGTAGGCAGGATTACCGTCAACAGTAAAGTAGTTGGAGTAAAAATTGCCACCAACACCGCTATACTGCACGCCAATCGTTGCTGCAAAAGCAGAAAAATTATTGATAACTAGAGTAACAGCAAATACTACCGCTGCTGTCACGAACGCTGCTGCGCTACACACAAGCGCACGCTTACGCGTAAACCTTTTCATACATCTCTCTCCCAAAATTTGTATGTTTATTTTTGACCTTTGATACTTATATATTAGCATAAGCATTTTAGAAGCGCAAGGGTTTTATAAAGATTTTTATTAGTTCTTCTACCCCTAAAACGCCCTTCTATTGACTAATCATACCGTTTGTGCTATAATATATAAATTCATTCGCTGTGATTATTCTTAGCAACGTTCCTTAAAAGATTAGTCACAAAAATCCCTTTCCCTTAGAGCATTGGAGGTGCTTTATATGTTATTTGATCGTAGAACGAAGAAAGAAAACACCTTGCTGTTCTGGTATAGCAGTTTATTCATGCTCGTTATGCCAGTTCTGCTCACCTTGGCACTGAAGTACTTAATGCCACAGGCATACGAGAATCTGCTGCTAGATAAGTCCTATTTCATCTTATCGAGCGTGCTAAACTGCGGTGCTACTACCCTGGCCTACATTGGACCAATGGTCGCAAAAAATGCCAGATACTGTATACTCTTTAACTTCATGATCACCTTCACCCCACTCCTGATCTTTGCCGTACATAACAACACGGCTCAGCTCACGGTTGCAACTAAGGCCTACGAAAGCACCATGGCAACGCACAACTATCTGCTTGCTGTCCTGCTTGTCATTCTGGCTCAGGTCGTCTTCTCGAAGATCGAGATCATAAGTAACAAAGAGAAAGAAACAAGCTAATCTTAACATTTTCCGCCACCTGATTCGGGTGGCTTTTTCTTGACAACAAAAATCCGCCCATTTCAGAGCGGATTCTTTACTATAGTTCAGCAATCTTTACGCGAACCTGTTCGGTCGTATCGCGATCGCGAATCGTAACCGAATCATCCTCAAGCGAGTCAAAGTCGACGACAATACACTTTGGCGTACCAATCTCGTCCTGTTTGAGATAGCGCTTACCAATGTTGCCAGAATCGTCCCAAGTAACATTGCCATACTTCTTGCGAAGAAGATCATAGACCTCGCGAGCCTTATTAACTAGCTCTGGCTTGTTCTTTAGAAGTGGCGATACACAGAAGCGATATGGTGCCAAATTCTCTGGCAAAGCCAAAATCGTGCGCTTCTTGCCGTCTTTTTCTTCTACTTTGTATGCGCAGCTTAGAACTGCGAGAAGCAAACGCTCAACACCAATCGAAGGCTCAATAACATGAGGAACAAAACGTTCGCCACCACCCTTTGGAATATATTCCATACTCTTGTTGCTTGCCTTCTGGATATTCATAAGGTCGAAATCCGTGCGGTATGCCAAGCCCATAAGCTCTTCCTGGCCGTTTGGATAATCAAACATAATATCAATCGTATGCTTAGAATAATGCGCACGATCTTCTGGAGCAACTTCAAAGTCATGAATCATATTAGCATCAAGGCCCATCTCTTCGGTCAAGAATTTATGATAGGCATCGTGTAGCTGCTTGAAGTTTTCTTCCCAAGTTGATGGATCGATAAAATACTCGATCTCCATCTGTTCACATTCGCGGTCGCGCAAGACAAAATCGCGAGGCGAAATTTCGTTACGAAAAGCTTTACCTTGCTGAGCAAGACCAAATGGCAAATCTGGATAAATCGTATCAACTACGTTCTTGTAGTTCGTAAAGATACCCTGAGCAGTCTCTGGGCGAAGATATGCAATAGAAGAATCATCATCAACAGGACCAACATGCGTCTGGAACATCATGTTAAACTTGCGGATATCACTCCAGTTAACCTTGCCACAAGTTGGGCACTTTGCATTCTTTGCCTTAAACTCTTCCGTTGAGATGCTTTCGTTTGCGCCCTCAACAAGCTTGTCGGCGCGGAAACGACCATGGCACTCGTTACATTCTACGAGTGGGTCTGCAAAAGTTGCAGTGTGACCAGAGGCCTCCCACGTCTTTGGGTTCATAATAATAGCCGCATCAACACCATACATGTCGTCACGACCTTCTACCCAGTAATTCCACCAGGTATTCATAATGCGGCGCTTCAACGCGACACCAAGAGGACCAAAATCCCAGGTACCAGCCATACCGCCATAAACATCAGAGCCTTGCCAAATGAAGCCACGACGTTTACATAAACTTACAATATCTTCCATTTTTGCCATAACATTCCTATTATATAACAGATACGAATAAAGCCAAAATCCCACAAGTCTTCCTTGTGGGATTGCTCATATTTTAAGCTTTAGGCAGCTACGCTAAACTTTGCCAAAATTGCGTTGTATTCTTGTGTCTGATAATCAAGACCTTTGATCTGTGGCGAAAGCCTAATCTGGTAAGTTGCGCCATTTTTGAGCGTAAACTCAATCATTGCACCACCAATAACTTTCTTTACACTAATGCTCTGCATATCGCTATAAAGCACATAGAATAGCTGCGAACCTTCAATAACCTGCGCAGTATTCCATTTCTTGAATAGACCCTTTTTCTTGACTGCAAGTGCGCCAATACCGGTCTCTGTAACGTCTAGCATTACAAACAAATAGCGTTCAGGAAACAAAGTTTGTTTAGAGCTGCTAGCCTGAACTGCGTTGCCAATTGCGTAGCCTACAAGACCACCACCATAGTAAGCGCCACTTGCGCTCTGAACTACCTGATCCGACGCAAAGACATAATGGTTTTCTGAGCCATGGCAACCCATCGATTGAAAAGTAGCCGCTGCCGACTGAAGTGTATCAAATTGTTCCATATATTTTTATTATATCTTAGTCGAACGTTCTACGCATTTTACAATATACAAAATCTCGTCAATCAAATCGTCCGCCCCTTTAACTTTGAGCGCTAGTTCCGCCTGCCCGGTCTGCATAATACGCATGAGCTTGATATGCTCAGCATTAACCCTACCAGCCTTCGCCGGCATCAATGCCACGCTTTCTTCATCCCAATAATATCTACCGTCAGCCACCAACTTATCACCATTCGCATCAAAGCGCAGGTTCACGTCTTCACCACTCGCCTTAACCAAATTCAAGCCCCACCAAGCTCTCAGAACGTCTTTCCAACGCCCAGAGCCTTCTTCTACACGTTTCTGCATCGCACGGAAGCTCTGCTGCACAATATCAAAGAAATCTGGCGAATCCACATGCTCTGCGCGCGCATTTACCGCTCGCATCAGCTCGCCACCTTGCTCGATCAAGTCCAAATCTTTGACTAGACCATCATAATATTCCAGCAGTCTCGCACCGGTCAAAATCCCCAGCTCACCACGTCCGTTATGAATCAAAACATCTGATACTGAAAATAATTCGATACCACCTGCCAGCCTAGATTTTTCTTTCCTCGCACCACGCGCAATCACGCTACGTTTTCCGTCTGGCGTCAAAAGCTGCAAAATCCTATCCGCCTCGCCATAATCCGTACGCCTTAAAACTATTGCGCGCGTCCTAGTATCCCGACCAGTATTTTGTTTATCAGTCATTTGCCGCCTCCGTCAGGCTATATTTCACCATATCAAGCAAAGACCTTGGTGTCATTGTTGCTTTATTTAGATATCCTGCAATCCCGTATTCTTTCGAAAAATCCCCCATCTCAACACTGGACACCAAAAGCACCGGAACCTTCTCAAGCTCCGTGAAGCTGCGCATTTCATGAATCACGGCAAAGCCAGTCGGCCCAGTCAAAAGCACATCCAAAAGCACGAGATCTGGCACCTGCTCATCCATCGCCGCAATCGCCTCTACGCCATCATGGAAGCAAGACAAATCGTAGCCCTTCAAAATGCGCTTGTAGTAGCTCTCCCAGCCCCTATCATCCTCAATTACAAAAACCTTCTTCATTAGACCAAACTTAGCTGACCACTAACATTAAGCTCGACATAAAAACTCGTTCCGTCACGATGACGAACCAAGCCAAATTTACCATTCATATAATTTGTAAACTTCGCCGCAATATAAAGACCGAGTCCAGAACTGCCAGGACGCATCGAAATATCCATCGGGCGGCCAACCAAACCCTTCCTAATCTCACGCCAAATCTTTGTCGGAATCGCCGGGCCATAATCTCTCACCTCGACACGAATCCTATCCGTACTTTTATCCGAAATAATAATCTCGCTCGGCAAATCCTCGCCACCATAATTCATGGCGTTGATACAAAAATTATATAAAACCGAATAGAGTAGCTGCGGATTCGCAATCACGAGGCGTCTACGATTCCTGTAATAAACTTTAAGTTCACGACGATTAAACTGGAATAGTTTCCAAAGTTCGTTTACAACATCATCGCAAACCACGCGTGGATTAACTGGCTCCATCTCGAACAAAGCATCATCAAGACGAGCGACCTTTATCATATCTTCAACCTGGCGAAGCGCACGTTCGCTAGTTGCAGCAATCTGGCGACCAATTTCATTGACGCCTTCTTTCGAATCTTCAAGCTCTAGAGATAAGGCAAGCTGCCGCATCAAACTAAGCGGCGCTTTTAGCTCGTGCGCAACAACGATTGCGCCAGAATTAGCGCTAAATACCTCACTCTCCATGTCTCTATTCTACACTAAAAAGAATCAAAAACAGAGAATCCCCCCTGTAAAATTTCTAGAACATATTATTGCGTTTGAGACTCTTCAAAACGAGCTCATAATCGTCTTCGTAAGTATCTGCATCGGTCTGTAAGATTGCAGTCTTATCGTTGATTTCTACAAGTACAACGCTGCCCGTAATACCTTCGTCAATCGTACCGTCATAGCGAATCATTGAGACGCCATTGTCGGACTTTGTCGTACCGCCAACAACAGCCGTTAAACCTTCATTGTTATTATATTCCGCCTGAACCTCAGTATATTGACGATCAACAATCTTTAGCCTCAAGGCATAGCGCGAGCTTTCCTTATCGGTTGGCAAAACTTCAGATGGCCTAAAGTATGCAGAATACTCACTACGATTCGAGCCGTCTTCGTCTACGTAAACACTCCAAGTTCTTGGATAAGTAAAGCTTAGCGCGCCCAAATCACTCGGAACACCCTTGAATTCAATAAATGGTTTCTTATCTTCTTCGAGATAGCGAGCATCATCTTCTTGCTGCTGTTCAAGCTTGCCGGATTCAATTGCTTTTGCAGTCCATGATTCGCTATTTAGATCAATATCGCGGGATTTCAAGAAGAAAATCAGCAGTGCGATAATTGCAGCCGACGCAAGCAAACAACCAATAACAAGCGCAATAAGCCTTCCAAGAGCGCCAGAATCACGGCGTTTGAACTTAGACGTATCAAGATCACCGCCTGGTTGCATGTTGGCAGGATTTTTTATAGTGGGATTATTAACACCCACATTTGGAGCCGAACCATAAGGGTTCGCATAAGGATTAACCGAATTCGGATTCATAACAAAATTATATAAAAGCTAAAGCGATTTCGCAAGGCAACTATTTACTAAAATCTTTGTCAATAACGGTGATTTCGTTCTTTAATTCATTCAAATCTTTTTCAATTTCTTGAGCCAAAGAATTGAGCTTTTTATAACGATCAGCCGCTTCGTCGAGCTGAAATTCGTCCGAATAAAACCAGTCGACGCCAGCTTTAAGCTCGTCGATCTTTTTGCTAATTTTCTTATTGTCGCTACTTGCTGTCATAAAATCCTTTCTAATTCCTATCCTTAATTTCTTTAATTTCTGCCTTAATCATCTTCTTGTTTGTTGTAATATCTACAACACTCCCTACGTCGAGTTTGCCACTAATTATCGCGTAACCACGCTGCAAAACCTTCTCAGGGTCAAACTGTTCTAGGACGCGCAAAATACCCTCGATATCTCTTTGGAATGTTGTAATCTTTACATCAATTTGACGCTTCGCTTCAAGCTTCAAATCTCTAATTTCTCTGTGTTTTTCATCAATTCTGGTATTAAGCAAATTATTTATACGCTGGATGTTCCCCCAGCTTGCATCGATAATTTCGTTCTTGTCCCTAGACAGCATCTGGGCTGCGTTACTTGGCGTCGAAGCCACAACGTCAGCCGCCAAATCGCAAAGGCTTTCGTCAATTTCATGACCAATACCCGTAATAACCGGGATCTTACTGGCCGCCACAGCGCGAACCAACTTCTCATCGTTAAACACTGCAAGGTCATCAGCGCTACCGCCACCACGAATCAAGGCAATCACCTGCACTTCGCTACGCTCGTTAAAATATTGCAAAGCACGAATAATCTGATCGGCCGCAACCTCGCCCTGCACCTGCGTATGTGCCACCTGGACCTTCAGACCACCCCAACGTTCATTCAAAATCTTGCAAAAATCCGCATAGCCTGCCGCCTGCGTACTAGAAATCACGCCAATTTCACTAATCTCACTCGGAAGAGGACGCTTACGCTCTGGCTTAAATAAGCCTTCTTCGGACAACTTCT
The DNA here is from genome assembly GCA_030528815.1 of Candidatus Saccharimonadota bacterium. Taxonomy (GTDB): domain Bacteria; phylum Patescibacteriota; class Saccharimonadia; order Saccharimonadales; family Saccharimonadaceae; genus UBA2834. The sequence continues at coordinate 9,725 of JAUMYE010000028.1, forward strand.
TTTTGAGTAGCTCTAAGCTCTTTTTGATACTTCCTTCACCAACCGGCACAACCGCCTGAACCGTCAAAGAAAACTTGCCCCACTTTGTAAGTTTAGGCAAAGCGCGAATTCTAACTTTCATTCCATCTTCAAGCGGAAAACGGAGCGAAAAAGCCATCATAAAACAGCCCACACTAGATTCAGCATCCTTCAAATCAAAGAATACATACTTGCCCTGATTGAGTTTAAAGTTCGCAACTTCACCCTCGATAATTGCGCCCGTGAAGGCGTTTTCGATAATCTGGTTACAAATTGCCTGAAATTCTGTAACTGAATATACGACAGGGTTATCCATTTTAGGCCTTCGTCTCGACTTCTTTTGCTTCAGGTTTAGAAGCCTCTTCGGCCTTTTCTTCTGTTGGCTTTTCCTTAACGAAATGAGCTTTTTGCTCTTCTAGAGATTCTCTAGCAGCATCAGCTTTCAAAGCCTCTTCCTCTTTACGGCGACGCTCTTCTTCTTTGCGCTCCATTTCGCGTACCTTACCAACATCAAAGCGACTATCGCTAGACATAAGCGCCTGCTGATAGAATCCAAGGCCGCTCATAATTGTGAGCGTCAAAACTACGATACGGGTCACAATAACTACAATCGTTGCAATCGAAAGATCTACGCCAGTAGCCACCAAAACCGCCACAAAAGCGCCTTCGTAACCGCCAAGACCACCAGGCGTTACCATAACAGTACCTACAACACTAG
>JAUMYE010000097.1 GCA_030528815.1 Candidatus Saccharimonadota bacterium
CACCACTCGCGGATGTAAAGCTAGTATATCAGAAAGATTGGAAAAACGCAAATCTGTCAAAATTGCTCGATGCCGATTTTGTTATATGGTCTTTAGCTTGCAAAAACTGCAAGTTTTTACAGATAAGCCAATAACGCTAAGGTGTATTAGCTTTCCAAAATCGCAAGCTAAAGTCTACGTCAGAAAAATAATTCTAATCAAGAAAACCCCTATAAAACTCCAAAAAATTAAACCACGAGCGTCTTAAAAACTCGCAGTGCTTATGCTAAACTAATATAAGGTATTTGAGGAAAAAGTAAGGGGAGAATGAACAAGTTAGCCGTTTATTTAAACAAGAATATTGATGGAGTTGTTTATAGTGCTCCTAATATTTTGGACAAATATTCTTGCGATCGTTCGGTTTTAAAATACAAACCAAAACTCGTCGCCATTCCAGCAAACGTTGCCGATGTACGACGTCTGGTAAAATTTGCTAACCAACTCGCTGACAAAGGCATGAATATGCCTATCACGGTGCGTGGTGGTGGCCATAGCAAGACCGGTACCGCAATTGGTAGTGGCATTATTATGTCTACTGAGCGCCTAAATCATATCCAGGAAATCGACACGCGTCAGCGCCTAATTCACGTCCAGGCTGGTGCGACGCTTGGTGAAGTTCAGGCTGCTCTTAATATGTCTGGCATGGAGCTTCCGGTTTTTGGCGATCCAAAGATGACTATCGGTGGCCTCATCGCAAACTGCGCTCCGGCTTCCGTTAATACTCGCCCAAGCACAATTATCGACTTTATCGAAGATATGGAAGTCGTGATTGCGGATGGCAGTCTTATTCAGGTTCACAAAATCACGAGTAGTCGTGCGGATAAAATTGGCAACGGCAAGAACCTTGAAGCCCGTATTCACAAGCAGCTCAAGGAATTCCTCGAAAAGAATCAATTAATACTAGATAAGGTCAGCGAGGCTAAAGAAAGCCGTTCTTGGTATTCAGGCATCAAAGATGTCTGCGCAAAGCGTGGCTTTAATCTTGCTCCTATTTTCTGCGGTTCTGAGGGCACACTCGGTGTAATTACTGAGGTTATCCTTCATGTCGAGCCAATCTTCGAGTCGCCAAACTTTATCGCAATCGTTTGTGACGATATTAAGAGCTTCGAAAAAGCTACGCAGCTTATCGAGAAAGAGAAGTTTACTGACGCTATTTTCTATGACACGGAAATCTTTGCAGATATCGAGAAAACCGGCAAGAGCCTGAAGTTTATCAAGAAAGCCAAGAAAAATGGCTACCTGATTGTCGCGAATGCTAAAGATGACTCCCATGCGAAGCGTCGCTCAAAGATTAAAACCCTAGAAAAGAAGCTTGAAAAGAGTCATAAACTCATTGTTGCTAATGCTGAAAATAAAGGGGACTTTGTTGCGATTCATGAGAATCTTATCGCTTATCTCAGCCAAGATAATCTCGAATCTCGTGTTCCAGTTATTGATCAGGTATACATTCCAAAAGAAAAGCGCGTAGATTTCTTAAAACAGCTCGAGGCTTTATCTGACGTTCATAGCATGCCTATGCCAGCCTACGGTTCTATTGAATATGATACTTATACTGTCCGTCCAAAGCTTCGCGCCGACGATCTAAAATCTTACAAGAGAATGATCGACTTCCTTCGCGACTATATTGCTATCGTGAAAGAATGCGGTGGCCATGTTTGTGGCGCTGCTCCAGAAGGTCGCTTCTTGGCTCCATTTATTAAGGCGGAGACCAATCCTGCTATCATTGAACTCAACCGCAAGGTCAAAGATATCATCGATCCAAATCATATCTTTAATCCGGGCATCAAGCACGAAGCTGATGCGCGTGTGATTTTCAAGCATTTCCGCACAGAATATGGCGGGGATCTCCAAAGCTCTTACTAGTTAAGCGCTCATGGTTCGTCTCTAAAGAGATATTATGTTATAATTTCTCTTATGAAATCATCCGTTGAGAAAACTAATACTTCCGCCAAATTCAGTATCGAATTTGACGCGAAAGATTTCGAGCCAGCACGCATCAAGGCCCTAAATCGCCTCGCTCGAAACATTAAAGTCGCAGGCTTCCGCGAAGGTAAAGCTCCTGCAAATATCGTCGAACAGCATGTTGATCCAAACAAGCTAGCTACCGAAACGCTAGATGTTCTCGTTCGCACGACTATTCCAAAAGTCTTCAACGAAGAAGGCTTGCTTCCAATTTCTACTCCTCATGTAGATGTTATTAAGTTCATCCCTGGCGAAAGCGCAGAAATTACCATCACTGCAGACATTATGCCAGAGGTAGAATTCTGTGATTATGAATCTTTGAAGGCAGACTACG
>JAUMYE010000029.1 GCA_030528815.1 Candidatus Saccharimonadota bacterium
AAATATTAACTAGGTTAACTTTTACATTTTTGAAAAATGTATACCTCATTCGTCGCATATGTTTGACAGATTAACCATTAAAACTCGCGCGCATACAAACTAGTCAAACCTGCACAAGTTAGAGGAGCAACAAAAAAGACGCCGGCCATTCACAAACCTGCGTCTTTTTATTTATTCAACATCTAAATAGATTTCTTTTGGCTGAATGTTCGGAACCGACAGTAATACAATATGTGCGCTTGTATTATTAGTTTCTGGCGTTGCACTCTTGGCTGCCTTCGCCTTGATATGAAGATTATAATTCTCGTCACGATATACATTCGTTACCGCGAAATCCTCATAATCCTTGCTTTCCTTCGTTAGAGCTATGATCGAGCCAGAGTAGAAGAAATCTTCAGGAACGTTTGCGGTGTATTCTTGTCCGCCATATGCATTAGTAATATCCATAAAGCGTTTCAACTGATCGCTACTTTTAATAATCGCATAACCCTTGCTATCTGCTGCATATTTGCCCATAAGGCATTGGCCGGTATCGCCACTCAAGCAACTTTCGCTAGAAGCAAAGTGGTAAGCCTGAGAATTATAGCTAATATTAATCACGGCGATATTCTTGGTGCCTTCAGCAGTAGCACTACTACCAAAGGCGTCGACTAGGCCAACTTTCATGCCGGCATAGATAGCCAAGAGCATAGCAAGCATTGCGCCGCTAGCACTCAAAACAGAGATAATAATCATCTTTGGCGTAATAGCTTTGATGAGGTCTTCTGCGACACTTTTCTTCTTGGCCGTCATTCTGCAACCTCCTCAACTTCTGGAGCTTCGTCAATGATTGCGTCCATACAGTAGATGCTTTCCACTTCCTGTAATGACACTTTTTGCGGCTGAATATTATCAATCTTTATTAAGACCAAGCCACCCCTTAGTTGTCTTTGGTCTCTTTTATCGCAATAAGTGCTGCTTAGAGTTGCGTTGATATTATAATTCTCGTCGCGACTTACACCAGAAACCTTAATATTCCCCAACTGCTCTTTTTCCGTAGCAAGAGCAATCACGGAACCGGAGCTAAAGAAGCTTGCGTTGACGCCAAGATCCGCAGCAAAATCTGCGTTATTTGCACCATGCGCCTGGTAGATAGATTCGAGGCGCTCTAGCTGAGCCATAGTCTTGATAATGGCGTAGTTATCATTCGAGCCATATTCGGACATCAAATATCCACGTTCTTCAGTAGAACGTTCTTTATCTCCAAGGCTATAGGTATAGCTTTTTAGGCCATAATCTACAGAGATAACTTCAACTACTTGTTCATTTGGAACCTCGTTCTTTTTGTTGGCAGCCCAAAAAGAGCTCTGACCAATACCAATACCAACAGCAACGAGAGCCAAAATAAAGACAATGCCGAAAAGGGTCGTAAATACCGACATTAATACGATTTTTGTCGTAGAATTCTGCTGGACGAAGTGCTCTTTGCTTTCTTCGTCCTTCTTGCTTGATTCCTCGATTTGATCATTCTCGGCTTTTTCAATACGCTCGCGCATCTCTTTCTCAACCGAGCTTGTTTCGGAATCAAAATCCTCGATCTGCTCTTCTTGCAAATCTTTTAATTCTTTTGTCTGATCCTTATCAGACGCGCCACCCTTTTCGGACATTCTCTCTCCTTAATTTCCGAATTAAATTGTCATGATTTCGGCTTGCTTCTCGGCAAAGAGCTTCTCTACCTGAGCGCTGAAATCTTTAATGATATCGTCAACTTCTTTTTCTGCACGCTTCTTAGCGTCGTCGCTTAGTTCTTCACCCTTGATTTCTTTTCTGGCATCATCGCGAAGTTTGCGCATTGCAATCTTTGCATCTTCTACCTTTGAGCTGGCAGTCTTTGCGATTTCTTTGCGGCGTTCCTCTGTTAGTGGAGGAATTGGTACACGAACAACATGGCCATCATCGCTAGGGTTTAGGCCTAGAGCCTGATCGGCACGGATTGCAGAGCTAATATTTGCAATGTTCTGTGGATCAAATGGTGTAACTAGAAGCATAGATGCACCAGATACGGTTACGTTTGCAACCTGGTTTAGTGGCATGAACTGACCATAAGCCTCAACCTTAATATTGCTTAGCATATCTGGATGTGCGCGGCCGGTGCGAACCTTCTTCATTTCTTCTTTGAAGCGGTCAATGACTGCGCTCATGCTTTTCTTTAAGTCGTTAGTATCGTACATAGTCTCTCGAACTCCCTTTCGTCTTTAAATCTAAGCGTAATGTTACCCGAGCCACGCGTACTTGTGTGGACTTTGACTTTTACGCCAAGCTTTGCGCTGATGCTCTCAGCACGTTTTTCACTGGCGATACTTACAGGATCGAGGTCTTCCTCGCTGGCAGCCTTAGCCGCTTCGGCTTGTTCGGCAGCGGCCTTGTTTCTGGCACGCACCGTAACCATGTACTGCTCAACTTTCCTGGCACTCCAGTGCTCGTTGATAATGTATGGTAACACTTCCCTAATCTCTTCCGGGGTAGCCTTAATAAGAGGCCTCATTTGACCCTCGGTGAGCTTATAATCTATCATCGCACGCTTCGCTTCATCTGGCAAGCCAAGAAGACGCATCGTGTTCGTAACTGCCGGAACACTCTTACCGATACGGTGAGCCATTTCGGTAGTTGTCATATTGAACTGATCTTTTAGCTTTGCATAAGCGGTTGCGGTTTCAATTGCATTTAGATCTTCGCGCTGAACGTTCTCGATAAGAGAAGCCTCAAGACGATTCTGAGCATCCATCGTACGAACAATTGCCGGAATCTTTTCTAGGCCGGCAATCTGTGCGGCACGCCAGCGACGTTCGCCTGCAACAATCTGATACTTAGAGCCTTCTTTCGTCACGACAATAGGCTGAATAAGACCATGAGTCTTAATAGAAATTGCAAGCGACTGCAACTCTTCCTGGCCAAACTCGCGGCGTGGCTGGTCGATATCTGGTTGAATATCCGAAATCTTGAGCTCTTTGAGCTGGCTCGATTCCTTATCTTCGGTCGCTGTTGGGTCAAACTCTTCGTCAATTACATCTGTTGGAATCAAAGATGCAAATCCTCTACCTAATCCTCTAGCCATTTGTACGCTCCAAAATTTCTTCTGCTAAGGACTTGTACGCCTTAGAACCTTTATTAAACCTATCGTATGCACCAATTGGTAAACCATGGCTTGGTGCTTCTGCAATGCGAACACTGCGCGGAATAACCGTATCAAATACCTTGTTCTTGAAGTATTTCTTCGTTTCGGCAAGAACCTGAGAACTTAAAGCCGTGCGTTTGTCATACATGGTAGCTAGGACGCCAAGGAGCTTAAGATCTTTGTTCATACCACGCTTTACGAGGTTCATACTTTCAAGAAGCTGAGCAACACCCTGAAGCGCATAGAATTCTGTCTGAACCGGAAGAAGTAGCCAATCCGCAGCAACCATCGCATTAACGGTAAGCAAAGATAGGCTTGGTGCACTATCGATAAGGATATACTCGTATTTGTCTTCAACTTCGGCGATTGCGTTACGAAGAAGAACAAATTTGCCTTTCTGGCTGACGATTTCCTGTTCAACGTTTGCAAGCTCTGGAACGGTTGGTGCAACAAAAAGGTTCTTCTGCTTTTCGAACTGAATCGTAATGTCGTTAAGCGATGCTTCGCCGAGCATTACTTCGCACATAGTTTTATCTAGGTCATTAATTTCGATACCTAGACCAGTGCTAGCATTACCCTGTGGGTCGTAATCAATAACAAGAGTAGGATGGCCTGCTTTAGCAAGAAAATACGCGACGTTTACAGTCGTCGTGGTTTTACCAACACCTCCTTTTTGGTTTGTAACCGTAATCACCTGAGCCATATATATTCCTATTTTACCACAAGTATTCTTCAATTATTTCTGGAAGCGGAATTTCAAGTAGCACGATTCCGTTTTCTTCCATGCGCGATCCGAGATAATGGATTAGTTCCATTCTATCTGTAAAATAGCGGAACTTTGGCTTGTCTTGTTCTGGTTTCTGGTCAGTTAGAATCAAAGCTTCAGACATAAGCTCTAGGCTCATATTCTTTAGCTTGCTTTCATCATCGGTCACAATAATACGCGAAGGAGCCTGAATAGCGTAGATTGCACGAAGGCCATAATATACAGAAGTTGGCGTACCATCGGCACTATCGTCGATTATATACGAACCCATAATGCCTTTCGCTGGCGACATGCGTCCATGAAGCGGCGTAATAGCATCGATACCTTCGAGAATCTTCTGGCGGTTCATGCCAAAGAATCTACCAACCGCGCAAGCCATCAAAATTGGACGGACATTATGTTCGCCTAGAATCTTGATTTTAATCGGAATATGTTCGCCGTCAATATTTACAATATCTCCAGCCTGACCGTCGATTTCATGATCAGTATCCTCGAAATAATAGTTTGCAGGAAGCTCGTCACCATAAGTTGCAAGATTCTGATTGGTTAGATACTGCATGAATTCTTTTGGCACGTCATTATGGTTTACAATGACGGCTTTTGCTTGGTTAGCGAGCGCAAAATATCTCTGCGCCTCGTCACTATTCTTGCAGGCAGTAACAGCTACAATATCTGGCTTTACATCTGGAAAATTTACAGCAGATTCATAGTCCAAAAGAATAATCTCTGGAACTTCGCCTTTATTTAGACCAAAGCTCACTTTAAATTCTTGGCTCAAAATCATACCAAGCGCACGGATTGCAGACTTGCGACCATAAGAACCCGCAACCACAACAAGATGAACGTTTGGATTCTTTTCGAGATACTTTACTAGTGCTGGTTTACCTAAGCCAAAAAGCATTATTTTTTGCCTTTCGCTTTCTTAGACCTTGCGGCTGCTTTTTCGAGAAGTTCGTTCCTAGAATGAATGCCAAAAATAAGATCAGTTAGGCCTTTTACGAGAAGATAAGTGCCGAAGAGCTGGATGTGAGTAGTTTCAGACAAGCCACTACCGGCAAGCATAACTAAACCGAGCACACAGCCAATCATGCCCATAACGATCCACATAAAGCGGTCGGTTTTATCTTCAAAGCAAGTGAAGCCAATGAAGACAGAAAGAATTGAAGCAATACAAGTATATACAGATAGGAGCGGAATGCGGAGCGCGATATTCCAGCCTTCGTTGCTGAATAGGTTAATTGTAAATAGTAGACATAGTGCGATAAAGAATTCCACTAGGCCAATAGCAAGCGAGAAGCCCCAGTTGCGCTGCAACTTCTTGCGATTGATCGTGTTCATAATTTCCGTAATCGCAAAAGCAAGCATCGTAATGCCAACAATTGTAGTTAGATAGCTTGTGTCGGTTTTAGTCGTAAGCATAAGGCAAAGACCAGCAACAAGACCGATTGCGCCTTTGACGCCAAAAACTAGCCAGTGGCTTTCAATATACTTTCTCTTATCTGTTTTCACTCTAAAAAGCTCCCGTATTAACTAAATAAATTATAGTTTAAGCGGGAGCAGTTTGCAATATCGCGCTAACGCTATTCTGGCAAATTTTCACGACGTTTTAGTTCTAGAAGAACCGTAGGCACAGCCGGCGGTGGCGTGAAATAATTCGGGCGCATCGGCAAGCGAATTCTTGGCGCATAATTAATATATAGCTGTTTACCAAGTTGCGATGTATAGTGACGGTCGTTATTTAGAAGCTTCAAAGCAAATTGTTTTTGCAATATTAAATATATAGCTTTTGGCGGATTCTGAGCCTCGTCTAGCTTATGTAGAATCTTTGAGCTTAGATGAAATGGTGGGTTAGCAAAGACTTTGTATTCTTCTTTTGGAAGCTCGTATTCCATGAAATCTTTTTCGACGATTTCGACATTATCTAGGTGCTTCAGATTTTTGCGGAGCGCTTCGGCGGTTTCGTGATCCGTCTCGACTGCGATAACCTTTTTGCAGCGCTTGGCGAGCGCAGCAGTAATTACACCAGAGCCAGCACCAATATCTATAACAATGTCGCGCTTTTTAATATTGCTATGGCCTATCAAAAAGAGAGCAAGTTTTGGGCTTTTAAGAAAATGCTGAGATAGCTCATGTTTACGCATTAAAATATCCTAATCTACGCGTAAATTCATACATTGCGACAGCGGATGCGCAGCCAACGTTAATTGAGCGAGTCGAGCCAAGCTGCTCTATATAGAAGCAAGCGTCAGCTTTATCTAGGAGTTCCTGAGAAATACCGTCAGATTCTGAGCCAAAAACAAGGATAGAATTAGGCTCAATAGTGGCGTTTTGGAGCGGTTTGCTTTCTGGACGGTTATTATCTATAGCAATAATTTTCATACCACGCTCATGCGCATCGTTTACAAAATCTTCAACTTCTGCAAAATGATCAATATGAAGATATTTATCTGTCACCATCGCGCCACGGCGGTTATATTTACGTTTGCCCAAGATATGTACTTTTGAAACGTTGAAGGCATTTGCGTTACGAACAATCGTACCAATATTAAAATCGTGACTGAGGTTTTCAATCGCAATTTCAAGACTGGTGCGTTTTTTATCCAAGCGAGAAAGGACTTCCTCGTTTGGAAGGCCCTTATACTCGTCCATCAGATTTCTAGTGTCTGTTTCTTTGTCCATTAGCTATATTTTACGCTATTTAGATGACTTACGATTGGTCTTGGAGCTGCTCTTTTCATCTTCGTCAAACTTCTCTTTGAAGCTATCTAGAACTAGACGAGCGAGCGCCCAAGCTACAATGTTTGCAGACAAGGCGGAGATTGCTATTAGTGGTACTATTAGAAGCGCAATACCGACGCTTTGATTGATCAAGGCAAAAATGCCAGCGATAAATACAAAAATAACGGCGATTACACCATAAATCCAGCTAAGTAGGACTAGCTGTCGGTTTTTACGATATAGATCGACAAAATATCTCAAAATATTCATGTTTATATTATAGCATATTTTGCAATATTTTTCAAGGTTATGTTTATTCTATTAGAGTTCATAAGCTTGTGCTTCATTGACAGATAGGCATAATTATGCTACTATATAGAAGTACTAAATGCATTTTGATTCTTGGCTTCGGCCTTAAAAAATTGCTTGTACAAATACTACTGAGGAGGTCCGACTATGGGACTGCACATTAGAAAGGTAAAGACATGCGATTTTGACTCAGCTGTCATCATCGCCGCCGTCGTAGCTCTGAACAAGAGCAAGGACAAGAAGCTTGAAGTAAACATCAATTGCTGGCCTCACTACATCGTCAGTGGCATCAGCCCTGCAAAGATGGTATTTCCTAGAGGCTGGAGCTACTACAAGCACGGACTTACAAATAAGCATAATGTAACTGGCGGCATGTACAGAGAAGTCTCAATTCGTAATTCTAAGGGCGACGAATGGGACGTAGACGCTGCTGATACTGCCAACCAGATTGAAGGCAAAGATTTCAGCACCGCTGTCGCCACAAGAGTACTCGCTGCCCTGAATGGCGGCAAATTCCTCTCACCTGGCCACATCAGCGTAAAGCCTCGTAAGCAGTTCACAACCATTGACGGTTGGGAAGTTAGCGAAGCCAAGAATGGCTTAGTGGTCAAGTGCGGCAAGAAAGTCGTCAATGTCTCCTACGCCTAATCCAACCATCCCCCTTGCGGAAACGCTGGGGGATTTTTCTTCCGCGCAAAATTTGTAGGCGCACAAAATGCCGCCTAGGTATCTAGGCGGCTTTTTGATTGTTTAGAGGAGTCCAGCCAGCTCGAGAGCTTTACTCCAGGAGCCAAAACGTACCTGCAGTGATCTAACCGAAGGTTCGCCCTTTACGCGGTTGGCGATGTAGATTGACTCGCTGAGATCGCAGTTCGCCCTTTCGGCGACAGCCTTGAGCTTTTCGAGCATTTCTTCATCAGTGTAGAGGGCGTGGTTTACCGGCGGCAGGCCTGCTGCTTTGGCAGCATTCTCCCAAGAACCAAAACGCGAAGAGATAGTCGCGCTCCAGTGCGGCGCATTTTCCGGCCTGTTCGCTTCGTACTCAATTACATTTGGCGTATGACCGAGCATTTCTGCAATGTCCTGCAGAACGGCGATCATTTCGTCATCGGTATAGCGAGCGAAGTTTCTGAGACGTTCATAGCCGGCTTCCTTCATGGCTTCCTTCCAGTCGCCCAAGTGCGATTTGATTGTGCTCGTACAAGGCATATCCGGACTGCGGAGCTCATTGTATTCTTTTTGAGTAAACGCTCGGCCAAGAATCTGCTCAACACAAACGATTGCGTCGATAACTTCTTCCTTAGTGAAAGTTCGCTCTTCATACTTGAGCCTTGCGCGCTCGAGCGCTTTAGGCCAGCTGCCGAAGCGGCGGGCGTAAGTAACAGAGCTTGCCATGCCGGGACCACGGTGCGCATCATAGCTGTTCTGGTCGGGAGTATAGCCCAGGTTTTTAGCAACCTTGATCAGGTCTTCGACTAGCTCAACATCCGTATGACGGGTGAGCTTTCTGGAACGGGCCGGATTATAGCCAGCAGCCTCAACGGCTTCCAGCCAACCCCCGAAATGACGGCGTATCGTATCTGCAGTAGGCATATCCTCGGTGCAGTGCTTACGATACTCGGACATCACCGGTCTATGACCGATAGTTTTCGCAACCTTGTTGATTGCGGCACACATCTGTTCTTTAGTGGCGTTTACTGCATGTTTCATGAGAGATTCCTCCTAAAAACTTAAAGACCTCGTACTCTTTACGAGAGTACGCCCAATGCTTATATTATACCATAAGCGGCGTGATTAGTCAATGTTAGTGCTAGAATCAAAACCAAGCAACATCTAAAATACACAAAAATACCCCCAGAGTTTCCTCCGGGGGCGGTTTTAGTTTTGCGGGTGTTTTTTGCGGCTTAGTCTTCAATTGTTTCGAGATCACTCTTTACCCTATTGAGGATACCTTCATGTCCACCAGAAATCTCTACAAGATGCTCGTTTATGGTCGAAAGAAGAATATCATGCAGAAGAGTTACGTCGCCTTCGATGTCTGACGGATCGAATCCGTTATCAATAATTGTCTTACTGCCGTCTTCTTTATTAATCTCTTCAGATATGAAGGTTGCGCCGAATGCGTCTTCTATCTCGTCAGCAAAGCCCTTGCCATCACTTGCGCGCCAAAGCTCAGCAAGTTCGGCGAGAGCGCCATTGACGTCATGAACAACCTGTCCAAAATACAAAGATTCAAGCTTAGCATAAGACGAGAAGGCGGTTTTTACCTGCATGATTCGTATTGGCCAAATCCGGTCAGTGTCACAATTTAGCATATCTGCCTGATAGACTTTAACGAATCTGCGATTAGCGTAGACTACTTTTCCCGTTCTTCGCGAGAGGCCACATTCTGCGGCGTTAACTGCGCAAGAGTCGATATATTCCTCCAGAGTCGCAATAACGTTTATTAGAGACTCCGTAAGCTTGATATCGAACTCAGCCTGCTGCTTCTTGGTAATTGCCATAAATATCCACCTGCTTTCAGAAAAATACTACAGCTACAAGGGGTAGCCGTGTAGCTTCATTATGTTCTAGGGGTGGATTATTGTCAAACTATTTACTGCCGACTTTTTTAAGTACGGCTTTAAAAGTCTTAGCAAGAATAAGAGTATCGAATTTTAGCGAAGCTTTTTCACCATATTCTGTTTCAAGAACTAATCTCTGGCCAAAGGTAAGATTATTGCGGCCAGAAACCTGCCACCAGCCCGTTAGGCCAGGTTTTACGGCAAGAATAACATCAGAGTTAACGCCCATATGATCGCGTTCGCTAACCATATATGGCCTGTTGCCAATGAAGGACATATCGCCCTTGAGGACATTTAGGAACTGAGGAAGCTCGTCTAGGGACGTTGCGCGGATAAACTTACCCATCTTGGTAATACGCGGATCATTGTCTAGCTTGTGATTCTTTTCGTATTCTTCGCGAAGTTCTGGCTGCTTTTCAAATAGTTCATCAAGCAAAGCGTCCGCCTGGCGGCCATCATCTAGCATTACCATACTGCGGAACTTCAAAAGATTAAAGATTTTGCCGTCACGACCAAGCCTTGCCTGC
>JAUMYE010000098.1 GCA_030528815.1 Candidatus Saccharimonadota bacterium
AACGAATGCCCCTGACCTAGATCCCCGATTTTGGCAGGATAATCTACTAGCTGAATATTTTGCGGATCGACTGGCGTACCGCCAGTCAAGGCACTTACGCCGACCGTTATTAGAATATCCCTATCATCTATCTCGATTTGCGTACCAGGAATCGCAAAAACTACATCGCTACCAGATTTGATCTTTGACGGGTCATAAATCGAACAAACAACACGGTCCGCACCTTTTAGCGTCTCTTCATAATTATCGCCATCTTCGCCCTCGAGACCACCTTCAAAAAAGCTAGAGCATGATTCTGTGCCACCCGTACCATTCTTTCCTGTTAGTTTATCTGCATTTTGCACTCGATAGAGCTTACTATTTTTATCTTGAATGTAACCCATAATATCACTGCAGCTATAAAAATCCTTGTTACGGTAAACCGTCATTCCATCCTCACCATTACCTCCAAGAGTACCAGTATTATAGCCGACAAACTGGTAATTATAATTACTGCCCGTTCCGTAGCGGTTAAGTAATTTCGTCTCACTATCCCTGTTTACCTCGTCAAGCCATGCGCCAACAGCCTCGTAGTGTTTTACCGAGCCGTCTTCGTGACACATCGTAAGCATGGTACTATATCGCTCAAATGCATAATTATCTTTAAGTGCCTGAGTTTCTAGATGATTCTCGTTCCAATAATTGTCCCCCAAGGAAGCTCCCAAAAATGGATCATGATCATTATTCCAAGCATGATACCAACACGAAATCGAGACTATATTATCTGCGCTATGATACATACCATTTGGACCCGCATCTCCATCTACCCATTGTATAGTCCCTTCTCTACTAGAGCCCTCATCAGGTTCACCGTAGCGCATATCAATACTGCCATTTCCAGACAATATTCCCGCTCCGTCGATCGTCGCTTCGACATAATTTTTACAAGTATCAGTACTTGCCGCATAGCTAGAAGAAACAGTAGCAAAAAGAGCTAGCGCGAGCGAACAGGCCAATACTAATATCTTTTTCTGTTTCATTTTTTTATTTTTCCTCCGTAGTGGTGTCTATCCAAGATTTATTATCCTTTGGTTGCGAATAGCCAGAAGTTCCGCCATCTCGACAAATAATCTCGGTCCCTGCAGGTAAGTCAGGAATCATATTATTTATAAATTTCCTTAAACCATAGTACTGGTCATTGAATTCTTCTCTCGTTATGATAATACTATCCACTCGTCTTAGCTCCGCCTCTTTTTGGTATAGCTCATTTGCTTTTAGTAGATCAGGGACCGGCGACCAGATATAAGCCTTATCTTCTGTAACATAGAAAGCTTTTATTGCGTTTTCTGTCTGATAGCGACTCATGTAAATCTTCTTCCATTCTTTGTCTGCCGCAAAAGTTATGCTCTGCTTTTTCGGATTCGGGATTGAGCCCCCTTCAACATACTGCAAATAGTCTTCCGTTTCCCAGGAGATTGTACAATCTACGGCTTCCTTTTTGTCTATCATGCGAGCAAACTCGCTACGCAAAACCTTATGCGCAGTGATATTCGTACGGTTTCGAATGGCCAGAATAGTAAGGACAACAAAAACAACCAAGAGGATTCCAACGATTACGGAGATAGTAACAATCGATTTCTTTTTCTCTTTTTCCATATCCTATCTCCTCATATTCTTTCTTCTTCTATCCATGCGACCGTTCAACAAATCAACAAAGCCATCCCTTGCATCCCTATTGAGCCTCCTCTCATCATCATTTGCACCATTAAAGACATCGTTAGGATGATTAGGATTTTCGATTCTAAGATCATCTACAGCACTATTGAGTCTTGTGTAGACCTCTTGAAGTGTTGCGAGCATCATTGCTTCAGCATCTTCAGACAAGGTTACGCCAGCATTGCGTAGATTTTCACGATACTTAGACTCGATAGCAATCTGAATAGACTCCATACGAATCGTGTCGCCATTCTTTGCAGCTTCGACATATTGAGTCCGCAAGGCGCTGCTATTACCAGTGATGCCGTTCACGAAGTCCATACCAGTAGTATCGACAAGTTTTTGGCCAGCCGCATTCGTAGTAGACATGCCATTAATTGCCGCCAAATCTGCTGCACGATTAGTGCGAACAGATTGGTTAACTGCATCCTCGCGAATGCGGACGATGTTTTCGAGATTACTTAGGCGCTCCGCGCTAATTGTGCCACGCAAACTTGGATCAGAAAGAATTTCCTCCGCAAGGTTGGCCGCAGCCGCAACAATACCGTCTTCCGGATTATATCCAGTACCAGCACCATAAATATTCGGATCAGTAATTTCGTCAATA
>JAUMYE010000030.1:0-2117 GCA_030528815.1 Candidatus Saccharimonadota bacterium
GTGGCGCTTGGTGAAGGTGAGCATTATTTCGATGACTTTGTAAAAGAGAAAACGGTTTTTGCGCGCGTAACGCCACTCCAAAAGCTCGCGATTATTGAATCTTTGAAGAGACAGGGCGAGTTCGTGGCTGTGACGGGCGATGGCGTAAATGATGCGCCAGCTCTCAAGAGCGCTAATATCGGCGTCGCGATGGGTAGCGGAACGGATATCGCGCATGATGCTTCGGACATGATTATCAGGGACGATAACTTTAAATCCATCGTTTCGGGTATCAAAGAGGGTAGAATTGCCTACGCGAATATCCGCAAAATCATGTTCTTCTTGCTGTCTTGCGGTATGTCTGAGGCGGTCTTTTTCTGCGCTTCGATCTTTATGAATCTGCCGATGCCACTCACGGCCGTGCAGTTCCTTTGGCTAAATATCGTAACGGACGGCTTACAAGATTTGGCTTTGTCTTTTGAGCGTGGCGAAAAAGATGTTTTGAACGAAAAACCGCGCAGTCCAAAAGAGTCTATCTTTGATAAAAGCCTAGTTCTAAGAATTGCGGGCGGAACGGTATTTATGAGTATGATTGCGCTAGTTGCCTGGATTCTTCTTCTGAACTTCTTTAACTTTAGCCCAGTCGTGGCGCGCGGATATATTATGTGCCTAATTGTATTTATGCAGAACATTCACGTTTTAAACTGTCGCAGCGAAAAGACCTCATTCTATGCTGTATCTTTGCTCAAGAATCCATTTGTCTTGTTTGCGATTCTAGGAAATATTGCCTTGCAGTTTGTCGTGATGGAGTTCGCGCCTTTGTCTAAGCTGCTCGATGCGAGCTCAATCCCGCTCAGTCATATAGTTTACTTGTTTATTGCGGCGCTCCTAATCTTGCCGATCATGGAACTTGTAAAGCAATTATTAAATAAAATTGAGCATAAAAAATAGAGGGCCGGAGCCCTCTGTTTTTAAATGAATGTGCGCGGAGTTTAGGTCCTTGCAGGAACCTTTTTGGGAGCAGGTTTGCTTGAGCTAGGCTTCTTGCTGCCGGAGCTTTTCTTGCTGCTAGAGCTAGACGTCTTCTTCTGCTGGAGCTAGATGATGCCTTGCTACTAGAGCTAGATTTCGCTTTGGAGCCAGAGCTTGACTTGCTTGCGGTGGCAGATTTTGCCTTGCTGCTTGAGCTTGAGCTGGATTTTTTGCTGGACTTGGTGTGTCTGTCGCCAAAGAAATCCTTTGCGGACTTCTTCTTGTTGTTCTCTTCGTCGATATCGTCGTCCTCCTGGTTGGAGAATGCGTTAGCGATGAAGGGCCAGACCCAGTCGAGAATCCAGTTGATTGCCCAGAGAACAGCGCAGATCCACATCAGCTTGTTGCCAAAGCTAGACAGGAAGTTGAGTTTTCTGTCGAGCGGCATTGTAGCCGGTGTGAGCAGACCAAGGAACCAGCAGCCAATCCACAGGCCAGCGCCGACGAGTGTCAGTACTGTCCACAGATAGAACCACTTGCCACCGATGGAATCGTAGTCCACGGTGAACCAACTGAGAAAGTCAGTTGTCCTCGGATGCTTGTTCGCCCACTTGTGGTGTTTGTTGAAGAACTTCTGCCAATTTGGAATGGCGAAAGTCTCATCAAATGCCACACCCTTAGTATAGGGGAAGCGGCTAATCAGGCGAACCTTTCTGTTGTTCTTGTTGGTGCTCTTGCTCTTGTTTGTGCTCTTGTTGTCTTTACTCATGATATAACACCTCCGAAAATAATTTAATGTGCTAAGTAAGACATATATATTATAGCACAAAATGCCAAAATGGTCAATAAGCGTAAGCTGTTACAATGGTTTATAATGTAAAGAAAAACGGAGGTGTGATGGCAGAAATTAAGTGTCCGAAGTGCGGAACAACCTTCAAGGTTGATGACGCGAGTTATGCAGATATATTGAGTCAAGTACGTGGCGCAGAGTTCGAAAAAGAGCTCCATAACAGGCTAGAAGAAGGCGCAAGGCAGGCAGAAGCAGATAAGCGCCTGGCTTTGGCAGAGCAAAAGACTGAAACAGAGCGAAAAATTGCTCAAAATAATGAGCAACTGCAAAAGAGCCTGAGCGAGAAAGATAAGGAACTAAGTGAGTTACGCGAAAA
>JAUMYE010000030.1:2151-9958 GCA_030528815.1 Candidatus Saccharimonadota bacterium
TAAGCTTAGCCAGTCTGAGACCGAGAAGAAGCTTGCAGTCAGCGAGGCAACAATGCCAATCCAGCGCGAGCTAGATAGCCTGAAGTCTAAAATAACGGCCCAGGAAGACAAAGCAAAACAAGATCAAGAAACTATCAAGATGCAGGCCAAGCTACGCGAAGCATCGCTTGTTTCTAAGTACGATAACGAAATCAAGTTCAAGGACGAAGAAATTGCTCGCCTCAAAGACATGAAAGTTAAGCTCAGTACTAAGATGGTTGGCGAGACTCTCGAGCAGCATTGCCAGACGGAGTTTAATCGCCTGCGTGCAACTGCCTTCAAGAATGCCTATTTCGAAAAAGACAACGACGCTCGTACGGGTAGTAAGGGTGATTATATCTATCGCGAAAACGACGAGGCAGGCAATGAGATTATTTCAATCATGTTCGAAATGAAGAACGAGAACGAGACTACTGCTACGAAGCATAAGAATGAGGACTTCTTTAAAGAGCTAGACAAAGACCGCAAAGAAAAGAAGTGTGAGTATGCTGTGCTCGTAACAATGCTCGAAGCTGACAGTGAACTATATAATACTGGCATCGTTGATGTTTCGTATAAATTCGACAAGATGTATGTGATTCGTCCGCAATTCTTTATTCCGATGATCACCTTGCTTCGAAACGCTGCCTTGAATGCTCAGGCATATAAAGCTGAATTAGCGCTCGTAAAGAGTCAGAATATCGATATTTCGCACTTCGAAGAAAACATGGAAGCGTTCAAAGCTGGCTTTGCAAGAAACTATGAGCTCGCCAGTCGTAAGTTTAAGGATGCGATCGACGGTATAGACAAAACCATTGCGCAGCTTCAGAAAACCAAGGACGCTTTGCTTTCGAGCGAAAATAATCTTCGCCTAGCAAACAACAAAGCAAGCGAGCTAACTATTAAAAAACTTACTCGTGGTAACCCAACCATGGCTGCCAAGTTTGCTGAACTTAAAGGCGAATAGAATCGACGAGTGCTATAATAAGAATAATCTTAATGGGAGTGGAGGAATGAGTGAAAAACAATCTGGAATAAGCAATTTTTTAAACTTCTGTAGTAACCATAAAGTCTTTGTTTTGTTGTTTATAATGTTCGTGCCTGGCCTAATATTGTTACCTATTTTGATGATAGGGTCGTCGGCGAGAAACTCTGAATTGAATAGTAGAGATTACGAATTGTCCGTCGATATTCCTACCGATGGCTTCGCTTGCAATGCAACATCTACTGGTGAATGCCAGGCAAGGATTATCTCTGGAACGCTCAAGAAATATCCAAACATATCCGTTAAGCTTGACGATTATGGTGACTGCTCCTTGAATGGTAATAATTTCGACTGCGACTATACGGCAAAACTAACAGATTATTATGAAACGGAGAATTTGTCGCCAGAGAGTCTGCCAACTGAATTTGAAAGAGTAGTAACAATCTCTATTGATGACGGTAGATATATTGACGAGAGAGTCTCAAAGAAAGTGACAATAAAGTTTACTCTCTCTGAATCCGACAAAACAATTATTAGTAATCTTCAGCAAGAATATTTAGCCAAGAAGACTAGGGAAGCCGAAGAAGCGGCGAGAGAAGAGAATGAAGAAGTTCAGCAGCAACAAGAAGTTGCCGCGAATGAGCCAGAATCTCAGCCAGAAACGACCGCTCCGGAACAAACTCAGACCGTATCGTCTAGTGAAGGTTATCAGGCTATCTATAATGAATATGCTGCAAGACTTATAAACGAATGTCCAACCCTTTCTTTGACGGAATGCGCAGAGCTAAACAATGAAGGTGTTACTAAAATGGCTGAATATATGTGGAGTGCTTCGGGCGTAGACGGTCAATATGCTACATATGAACAATGGTCCGGAAAGCTAATCGACGTATATATGCAATCTGCAAGATAAATAAACTAATCCGCTCCATGAAAAGGGGCGGATTTTTGTGTCGACCGTTCTGCTTGTGCTTTTCCGGTAATTAAAGTAAAATAAAGCCAATGGAATATGACAAAGAGGGTGGAGCACGATCTGTATTTAGTTCATTCTTTTTGCTTGCGATTATTATCTTTCTCGTAATCTTTGGCCGCGAAGTTACGAAGTGGCTAAATGGTAGCTTTGATCTTATAGAGAATACACAGAAAACTGCCGAAGAAATCGATAAAAGCGGCAACAGGAGCTATTAAAAAATATCCGCTTATTTCAAGCGGATATTTTTGTGGTTTAGACTAGATTAATCTTCGCCGTCGTTGCCATCTGCGCCGGAATCGTCGACGGAAGCTTCGTCGCTTTCTTCAAGAGCAGAGAGGAGGGAATCCTCAACGTTGGCACGCTTCTTCTTTTCTGGTGCTTTTGCAAGCTCGATGTTTAGATCGTAGCCGGTAAGCTGAGAAGCAAGGCGGACGTTCTGGCCTGAGCGACCGATTGCGATAGACTGCTGTTCTTTGTCTACATAAACAGTAGCTTCCTTGCCATTGATTTCGACCTTCTGAATTTCTGCTGGGCTTAGAGCTTCACGGATATATTCGGAAGCGTTGTCGCTCCAGTTGATAATATCGATCTTTTCGCGATCACCGATTTCGTTCATGACAGCCTGGACACGAACACCGCGGCCACCAACGAAGGTACCAACTGGGTCGATGCCTGGAACGGTTGCACAAACTGCAATCTTGGTGCGGCGACCAGCTTCACGGGCGATGCCACGAATTTCGACAGTACCGTTTTCGACTTCAGGAACTTCCTGGCGGAAGAGGTATTCGATAAAGTCTGCGGAACCGCGGCTAAGAATCAAAGAAGCACCGCGTTCGTTGCGCTCGATAGTCTTTAGGAAGACCTTGATACGTGCACCTGGGGTGTAGCGTTCGCCCATAATCTGTTCGGAGCGAGGCATGATACCAGTAGCTTTACCAAGATCAATGCGGACAACCTTAGGATCTACGCGTGCAACAATACCGGTCATAACAGTACCAATCTTGTCTTCGAACATTTCTAGAACTGCGTCACGTTCTGCATCGCGAAGGCGCTGAATGACGACCTGCTTTGCAGTCTGGGAAGCGACACGGCCAAACTCTTCGACATCGTGTTCTTCTTCGACGGTATCGCCGATATTCTTGCCTTTTGCTTCTGACTGTGGGATTTCAGTTGCTGGGTTATAGCCAACGCCATCCTCGATAACTTCGCGGATAACGAATACTTTGCTGCGGCCAGTGTTCATATCTAGTTCGCAGCGGACATTCATGTCTTTGTCGCCATTATCACGGCGCCATGCAGCGGCGATAGCTTGTTCGATGATCTCGACGATAGTCTCGCGTGGAAGACTCTTTTCTTCTGCGATGATATCAACCATCGCAATCATTTGCTTGATATCTAATTCCATTATTTTTCCTTTCTTTGCTCGTGTGAGCGGTTAGTTAAACTAAGCGGAAACTTAGCATAAAAACACCGCCTCTTTTCGAGCCGGTCATAATCTGTATGCTTTTATTATATATACCTAAGAAACAGTTGTCAATAATCTATATTTATATATCTTGAGCGGATTATTGTGCAAAATGCTTGTGTTCTTTAATTTCGACATGCTAAAATAATAAGTACAAAACGGTCAAAATAAAAAAACAAAAAAGGAAAAAATGAAGAAAAAAGCTTTATTTTTGGCAGCAGGCGTAGCCGCTGTCTCTGCTGGTGCTTTGGTCAATGGTTCAGCCTTTGCGGCTCAGCAAACAATCATTCTCGAAACCGAAGATGCTATTAAAATCGGACAAGCAATCGACGGTCATTCAAATGTAACTAATATTAATTATACTGAAAGTGCTGCTCATCCGCACGAAGGAGAACCAGCGATAATTATCGGCGATGGTACGCTTCCGAGTGCATTGATCTTCGATTGTTCTGGTGGTAATCCTTTGGAAGGTGTAACGGACTTTAGTATTTTACAACACAGCGCCTTTAGTAGTTTTGAGAGTATTACTCTTTGTGGTGAAGATGACAATGCGCCTATCGATTATGGCACGCTCCCACATACACTTACATCTCTAACAGTCGGTAGTCCGATCTCGGAGTATTCTCGAAAATTCGATGCTGATGTAAGTCGTCCGAAGAATATCGGTCAGCTTACAAATCTCAATAGTGTTAAGCTTAATGGTGTTCAAGTTGGTAGTCTGGATGGCTTCAAGAATATGACTAACCTTGTAACTCTCGAAGTTCGTTATGGTGGCCTTGATAATATTTCGGCACTAAAAGATTTAACTCATCTGTCCGGCTTAAACCTTGAAGGTAATAATATCGAAAATATCGATGTCTTGGTTAGTGCTTGTATGACTTGGGGCGACTGTGACGCCAGTAGCTGGGAAGAAACGTATCAACAGCAGACCTTTATTAATGCTATTAAGGACAACTTTACGGTCATCGAAACTCCAACTAAAACCGCTGGTCTCCCAGAGTGGTTTACGGCCCTATATGAAAAGTTCTATGGCCCAGAAGACGCCTATAAGCAATATGTTGAAGTTGATGGTTTGGAAATCAGTGAAGACTATGGATCGATCACTATTACGAGCAGTGATGGTGTTGGCATGATTCGTATTATGGATCCAGGTTTTACAAATAAGGTTAAATATACTATTGCCTTTGTTGGTCCAGAAGATAAGGAAGAAGAATCGGAGGAATCCGAAAAAGAAACTAAAAACCCAGAAACTGGCGACCATTCAATTATGGGCTGGGCATTCGGAATCGCTGCTGCAATCTTCGCAGGTGCGGGTGTTGCAATTCGTAGCCGCCGCTAATAGCAATAAATAAAAACAAAAGAAGCTCCAAATGGGGCTTCTTTTTTGCTCGACAAAACCATTGTTCTTTGCTACAATAGTAATAACAATTAATACTCTTAACGCAACACTTCCCACTCTTCTGTTCCTGAAGAGACTTATTTTGAGTGCGAAGTGGTAATGAATTTAAAAGGAGATTATGGAGAATAAAAAACAGGCCGAGGAGGCTCGTCGCGCAAGACTCTTAAAGATGCGTGCGGAGCGTCTTCCGGACATAAAGAAACAATTTGAGGAAAACCAAAAGCGAAACTTTAACGCTAATTTTGGACCTGGCGGAAAAGACGAAGCTCTTGTAAAGAAGAGCAATGCCAAGAAGACTACGAAAGCCACAAATAGCAAAGCTGGCGCCACGAAGTCTGCAAAGGCTACTAAAACTAGCAAATCCGGCAAAGCCGCAAAAGATACTAAGGCAAGCAAGAATGCTAAGCTAACCCCAGCGCAGGCGCGCAATGTTGCGCTTGGCGTTTCGACTCGCAAAGGCGAAATGGTTCACCATCAGCGCATGCTTAGCCAGGATGTTAACATGCAGGCTACGCAGCATATTATTGGTATCCCAGTAAACAAATCTCGCTACAACGGCTACAAGGGGCAGCAGGTTACAATGAGCCAAATCCGTTCGGCTCGTCCAGACAAAGATGCTGTTCGTATTATTCCTATTGGTGGTCTTGGCGAATTTGGTATCGGCAAGAACATGACCGCCTTTGAGTATCAGGGCGAAATCGTCCTTATTGATATGGGTACGCTTTTTGCCGACGCCGATTATCCTGGCGTTAACTATATGGTTCCAGATTGTAAGTGGCTTGATGATAACCGCGATAAAGTGAAGGCGATTCTCTTTACTCATGCCCACCTTGATCACATTGGTGCTTGTAAGCATCTTTTGCCATACTTTGGTCCAATGGTTCCTGTTTATGGTACGGCCTTTACGGTTGGCATGATCAAGAAGCAGATGTCCGAAGTTCCTGATGTTCCAGAAATGAACTACCAGGTTGTCGAGCCATTGAAGCATGATATTATCAAGGTTTCTCAGCACTTTAGCGTCGAGTTTGTTCATATGCTTCACTCGATTCCTGGCAATACTTCGATTGTTCTTCGCACGCCAAACGGCGCAATCTTGGTCTCTGGCGACTGGCGTTTCGAAAACCATCCAATGGATATTCCTGCGGACTACGACCGCCTAATCGAGATTAGCGAAAAAGAAGGCTTTGCCTTGATGCTCAACGAATCTACGAACATCGACGTTCCTGGTACGCACCCACATAGCGAATATGATGTTGGTGAAAACCTTGGCCGCGTTATGGACCACTATGCTAACGGTCGCGTGATTATTTCCTGCTTCTCGAGCCAGGTTAAACGTATTGAATCGGTGCTTCGTGAAGCTTCCGAGCGTGGTAGAAAAGTTGCCTTCGCTGGTTTCTCGATGATTAACAACGTCGAGGTAGCACTTCGTGCTAAGGCTATCAAGGTACCAAAAGATACTGTCATGAAGATGGAAGATATTATTAAGCTTCCAGATGAAAAGGTAACGATTGTCTGTACTGGTTCTCAGGGCGAAATGAACGCTGTTCTTAATCGTATGGTTACTGGCCAGCACCGCTTCATTAAGATTAAAGCAACTGATACGATTGTCTTTGCTTCTAATCCGATTCCAGGCAACGAACCAAAGGTTACGACTACGGTTGGCGGTCTTCTTCGTGAAGGCGCACAGGTTATTCAGAACGGTAAAACTCACCTTACGAACATTGGCCCACTCCATCTTTCTGGTCACGCCTACTATGAAGATCATGTAAAGTTTGTCTCTGACCTAAAGCCAAAGAACTACATGCCATACCACGGCGAGTTCTACATGCTAGAACACAATGCCGAGATGGCGGAAAACGTTGTTGGTATTCCACGCGATAATATTATCGTGGCCGACGATGGCGATATTGTTGAACTTATGGCTGACAAATCTATTCGCAAGAATGGTCGCATTCATGTTGGTAACAAGCTTTATGATGACGCTGATCGTCAGGTCAACGAAGCTGTCGTTAAGGATCGTATTCATATTTCTCGCGAAGGTATCTTCGTTGTAGTGCTAACCGTCAGCAAGAAGACCGGTCGCCTCGTAAAGACTCCAGATATTGTTTCTCGCGCCTTCATCTATCTCGATGATTCCGAAGAGCTTATCGGCAAGATTCGTCACTATCTCCGCACAAAAGCTGAGCATAGTAAGGGAACCGATGCAGATTTGAAGGCTCTCAAAGACGAAATCAAGGAAGACGTAACACATATCCTCTTTGATGCGACTGGTCATACGCCAATCGTTATCCCGGTCGTAAACCGCGTCTAATTACAAAAATACAGCTCTAAATACAGGGCTGTATTTTTTGCGCCGAAGTGTGGAAATGCGCATTCAAAACGCTTATGCTATAATATATGTAACTATGGCAAATACTACTTCTAAACCAAAAACAACCAAAGCTCGCGCAAAACGCACGCTAAAGAATCCAATTTCTCGCGGCGAAGACGTTCGCGCAGCTAGCTATATTACAAGCGGGAATATTATCTCGATTTGTATTCTTGTCAGCTGTCTTTCGGCAGTTCTCGTAACTCTATTATTTAATTTCGGCTTCAAGGTATTTATTGCTAATAACGCCGAATCGCAGAGCACAAACCTAAATGTTAGCGAATATACCGAAGCATATAAAGAAGAGCTTCAGACTTCGCTCCTTGACGCTCGCAGCTTCCGCTCAATGAGCTCGAAGGCAATTCTTGGCATGATTCAGTCCAAGGCTTCTGGCTTTGTTTTGGTCGCCCCAGCATCACTAAATGATGAATCTCGCGCTTTTATCGAGAATGTTACAAATACACAGTTGCAGCATCAGGATCCAATTTTTGCAGTTGACCTTGGCGTAGTCCTATCTGTAGAAGATACTGCCTTGCTAGCAAAGCTTGGCCAAAAAGTTGACGATATGCCAACGCTTGTATATATCAAGGAAGGTGTAA
>JAUMYE010000031.1 GCA_030528815.1 Candidatus Saccharimonadota bacterium
AGACAGGGTAGCATGACATCTGAACAGCTTTCAATTATGCTAGGTACTACAAATGATCCGGCAATGGATGCTGCGATTACGCGAAGGCTCAGGCAGCAAGGAGATAACGGCCGTGATGCGCTTGCCAATAGAATTGATCAGCTCGAAACTACGGGTGGTGCACAAGCAGAGACGGCTCTTACGAATATTGCTGGCGAGTTGAACCGCGGTCGTGAACAGCTCAGGAATGAAGATATGGTTATGTCTGACTGGGCAAGAGATGTTACGACTAACGGTGTTGCTGCCGCTGGTAGGCTATCTACGCGTCAGCTTACTAACGATCAGGTTAACAGAACTACGGGTGCAAGCTTCAAGACGATGGATACTCGTGCTGTAGACAATTATCTCAATCAGATACGTCAGAACTCTGGTACGCAGGCGGCCGCACATGTACAGCAATCAGTTCGAGATTTGCTTAGCAGTAGTAATGCTAGCGAGCTGTCGGTAGAAAAGAGAAGAATGCTCGAGCAATTTGCTTCCGAGAATCTAAGTGGCCCATCAACGGGTTCGTGGCTAGCGTAAACAAAATAAATAAGCATAAACTTTGTGGTAAAATAAAAATATGGATAAGAGCAATCAGGCGGCTCAAAACAACAACAATCCCGCCAAGGACAATTCTTTTGCAGACGGTACAAATAATGCGCTTCCTGCTAGCAAAGATGCGCAGCTAGAAGAGCTTAGAAGTCAGGTAGATAACCGCGCGTATGCTACATCTTCTCACGATCGCGCGAATGCATTTAGTGTTACAAATACAAACTATGAACCAGAGGTTACTGTTGCGGGTTCTGCAACATCTTTTGGTCATGGCGAAGAAGATAATAACTTCCAGTTTATTTCCGGTGAGCCAGATTTGCCGCCAGCTCCAGAACCAGAACCAATGCCTGTTGCTCCAGTTGTTGAAGAACCGGTTGTGCCTGAACCGGAACCAATGCCAACTCCAGCTCCAGAACCAGAACCTGTCGAGGAAGAACTTCCTCCGCCAGCGCCTGAGTTTAAGCCTGCGCCGGCTCCAGAACCGGCTCCTGTTCAGAATTTCTTTGCTCCAGAACCAGAAGTCGAGCGTAAGAAAGCTTTGTCTTTGCCGCTAATTATTTTGATTGCTCTTGGCATTATCGTCTTGATTGGTGGCGGTATTTTCGCATTCTATGTCTTGAACAAGAAAAACGAGCCACAGAATCCAAGTAAGCCTGCGGAAAGCGACGGCAAAGTGAGCTACGAAGAATACAACAATAAGATCAAGAATAGACAGGCTCTAAACTGTACTGCAACTTATAACAAATCGTCACATAACGGTTCGGATTACGCCGAAGGTGAGTATGACATCTTTGCCGAGAAAGCTTGGACGATTGCTGCCGACGATGGTTGGAAGAATGTCTTTATTAGTAACTATGACTTTAGCTCTGCGAAGGCCAAAGAAAACTCTATCGTAAACCGTTACGATTTGAAATATAGGCCAAGCTCAATCTATATCGAGAATAATACTGCATATATCTGGTCTGTAACTAAGACTCCACGTGCAGGTGGTGATGGCAAGGCTGTCTATCGTATTACGGATGCCTATGAAGGCATTGCTCCAACACTCGAAGTTGACCGCGAACAAATAGAAAATGCTCTCGAAACAAACTTGTATGATAATTTCCAAATGAGCTCTGCTGATGCAAATGATACTGAGGCGGGCGACGTTACTATCGTTTGTAAAGATGCGGATATGAGTGAATTTGCAGAGCTACTAAAAGCACGAAAGGCTGAAATTAGCTCTAACAATGACTAAAAAATGGCTTGTAAGATTTGGATTTATTCTTCTTGCCTCTGTTGTGTTTGGGCAGAATGTTTTTGCTGACCCAACAACTACTTGTGTAAATACGCACGATTATCTCTATGGCGTAAATTACGAAAAGGTCGTTAAGCCGAATAGCTCGATTCACGTCTCGGGGGTTATTGGTGGCCCTAATAAGAGTGCGGCTATTCATGAGTATACTGAAGATGACGTCAAGATTACTGATTCTAGCCATAACGAAAACGTTACGGCAAAATACCAGGTTTATAAAGTCAGAAAACAACAGGATGGCACCTATAAATTTTGGGGCTCCAAATCTTCTGGCTCTATTTCGAATGTAAATGTTAATCAGGGTATAGATAAAGACGGTAATAATATTTATGGCCCTATCCCTCTAGAAGACCAGTACCCAGCTTTTTACGAGTATAGCTTTAATATTTGTATTCGTGAGGCGGATGCTTCGACGGCGTATTGTAGGGAATACAATAACAAGAATTACAACAACCGAGTCATCGAACAAAATGGTATGCCTGTTGCCGATGATTATGATGGCTGTCCAGAAATGTTGCCTACCGTTGCGGACGAAAAGGTCGGTTACGAAGAGGTAGAAAAAGAGGATGATGAAGATATTGCGGATACTTGTAGGTCTACGAATGGCCTAATCGGTTGGATTACCTGTCCGCTTTTGACGGGTCTCGGCGACGCTATTACGAGTCTCTACGAAGATGTGATTGCGGACATGTTGCGACTAGAACCAGAGCTCCTAAATAGGAATGGTGGCGGAGCTCCTGTTTTTAATGCGTGGTCATGGTTTAGAAATATAGCTAATGGCTTGCTTGTCGTAGTTATTATTGCGATGATTTTCTCTCAAATTTCTGGCCTTGGCATTACGAACTATGGCATCAAGAAATTGTTGCCGCGCGTAATTATTTCGGCCGTTCTAGTAAATATGTCCTATATTATCTGCCAGGCAGCAGTTGATCTCTCGAATATTGTCGGTACGAATATCGGTGGCTTCTTTGATGTCGCTCTAACAGATTTGAGTGTTTCGGCGGGCGCTATTGTGCTTGCTGTTGGCTTGATTGCGGCAACGATTTTTGCTGTTATTATGATTCCTGCCTTGATGCCACCGCTCATCATGGGCTTCCTTGGTATCTTGGGCGGTGTCTTGATTTTGATTATCTCTCTCGGTTTGCGCCAGGCTTTAGCGATCATTCTCGTAACGGTTGCTCCGATTGCGTTTATTTGTAATATTTTGCCAAACACTCAGTCAATATTTAAGAAGTGGTTTGATTTATTGAAGGGTGTTCTGATTGCCTATCCTATCGCCAGTATTATGGTTTATGGTGGCGCAATGACAGCGCAAATTTTGCACGAAGTTTGGGATACGGATGCATCTAATCGTTTGCTAACTACGGTGGCAGATTTGGCAGCTCTAATTATTTGTGTTGTACCGTATTATTTTATTCCGAAGACTATTACGGCTTCTCTTGGTGCAATCCAGAACATGATTAGTAAGATTCAGAGAAGTACAAGTAGAACTGCGAACCGTGTTGTTAGTGGCAGTACCTTTATGTCGAATCGTATGCAGGATCAGGCAGATAGAAAAGCTTTACGTCTAGCTGGTGTGAGAATTCGCAATGGTCAGCTAGTTCAGCGACGCGGCAGAAGAGCGAGCCAGAATATGTATCTTCCTGGCGCTCAAGCTGTTCTTAATAAACGTAATAGGCGTAATGATATCGCTCAGAATCCTGATGTCTTCAGGAATGAACAGTTCCAGAAACAGGTTGGCCTTGAAGAGAAGCGTCTTGAGACGATGAATTATTCTACTGACGAGCTTGGCGAAGAGCTAGAGCGCGCACAGGCGAGCGGTAATCATGCAAGGGTTGCAGCCTGCACGAGAAAGCTATCCGCGACTAGTGATGGCCGTACAGTTTTGCATGATAATATGCAGACGCACAACTATGACGACGAAACTGCAGACGCAATGGCAAATGCTTTCTCTCAGGAAGAGCTTTACGATATGGCCAAAGAGTCTCCGTATATTGCACAGCACCTCTTGGATGTTAAAAATGGTAACCATGGCAATATTAATTACACTCGCCTCAGCGACGATCTTCTCAGTACATTGTCTGGTCAAGATTACCTCAAGATGGACGACCGCGATTCGCATCGTATGGCTACCGAGGCGGGCGCAAACTTGGGCGGCGCTATGGCGGCTAACCTACAGAGGATGATGGAAGAAGCTCAGAGTAATCCTGAGTTGTCTCAGCATATTAATGCTCAGGCGCGTCAAGACATTACTGACTTTACGACTCAGCGCAACAATGCGGTGTCTGCTAATGCTGGCGTAATCGAGAGCGGTAGTGCTTCTGCAATTAGTTCTGGTAGGTTTACAAACGAAGTTGATTACTATCAGGCAGAATACGAAAGGAATGCGCGCAATGGCGATACTGTCGGTATGGAAGCTGCTGAACGGGCCTTTAGAAATGCGGCTACGCGCACGGGTTCGACCATTAATGCTGCCACGGTTGAGGAAACTTTGTCTGGTTGGCGTACGAATGTTACGCAAGCTTCGTTTACCGGTGATGAGCGTGTTCGCGGCGCAATTCGCGCTTCGGTGGGCCTAGTCCGCGCAAGAGAGAACAGATTCCGCTAATGCTAATATGGTAAAATATGATTATGATTAGGGGCTGGGTCAACAAACAAAAAAAGAGTAAAAAATCTCTAGTAAAGCTAAAAATTCTATTTTTGGCAGTTTTTAGCGCTTTTGCTCCAGTTTCGGCAGCTTTCGCAGACGGCATAGATTGTAGTACGTTTGATCAAGTTTCGATATCGTCCATTGATGTCGACAAAGATGGCAACGTCGAGTTGAGCGGCTATATTCATGACGGGAATAACGGTGCTGCTAAGAATGAATACGAGAAGAATAGCTTCGCTGCGACCTCTTTTGGAATCACGGTTTCTACGAGCGGCGTGCCTGGCGTTGAGGATGGTACTGGAATGTCGTCTTCGGATCGGGAAATAAAGGTTACGAAATTCGAGAAGCAGGACGACGGACGATATTATTTTGAAGCGGAAGATGAGATACAACTGGCGTCCGCTGTGGATATAAGTCAGGTTGCGACGGGTGGCGGAGGTATGAATCGTCAACCGTTCTATATGTGGTCCGTTGGCGCATGTGTCCTAAACAAGGATGCCGACAAAGCAACTTGTGATTTCAGAAAAGGGTTAATAGGCATCAATAGTACTGAAATGGCGTACGGTTACGATTATGACCTTATGCGTAAGGGCGACACTACTACTTGTTCTGGAATGACACTTTTTAGACCTATAGACGTACATATTCATAGTAATATTGCGGATAGGTGTCTAGATGAAGCTTCTGGTCTTTTTGGCTGGGTGTCTTGTCCGTTGCTCTATACCGCATCTGATTTTATTACGGATATATATACGAATGTCATAGAAGATTGGCTTTTGGTTGAGCCGCAATTATTTACGCGGTCTGGCGAGGGAAATAACGTCTACAAAGCTTGGTCTAGATTTAGAGATATAGCGAATATAGCAGTAGTTTTGTTGTTATTGATAATTATTCTCTCTCAAATAACAGGGTTCGGTATCTCTAATTATGGTATCAAGAAGGCATTGCCGCGCCTTATTACGGCTGCGATTTTAATCAATCTTTCATATATTGTTTGCCAGGCGGCTATTGATCTAAGCAATATTGTTGGTTTTGGCCTAAAGGGGATACTAGAGGGTGAAATGAATGCTATTAGTCAGATAACCACTGCCTCTAGTACCGTGACTTTGGGTGCGGGAGCAATCCTGTTTGTTGCTGGGCTTATTGCATTGATTCTTGTAATGATATTCGTTAACCCAGCGCTTCTATTGTTTGCGCTTGCTGCTCTCATTGTTGCCTTGATTGCGATTCTGTTCCTATTCATTACGATGGGTATCCGTCAAGCGATGATGATTTTGGCAGTGACTGTTTCTCCGATTGCTTTTGCTTGTTATGTTTTGCCTGGTACGAAGTCGGTATATAAGAAGTGGTTCGATTTATGCAAGGGCTTGCTATTATCCTATCCAATCGCCAGCTTGATGGTCTATGGTGGCGCCTTGCTTGGTAGAATTATGGCGAGTGTCTGGGGTGATGGTTTGCTTACTTTTTCTAGCGCTTTAGTAATTACGGTTGCGCCATTCTTCTTTATTCCAAAAACAATTTCGGCTTCATTGGGCGCTGTTAATAAAATAGTAGATAACATTAGAAATAATGTAACTGGTCGCGCAAGGAACCGCCTTAATAGATCTGGTCTTGGCCAGGATCTCAGAAGGGCTGGCGACGAAAGAAGGATGCAACGTTGGGCAAGAATGCCAGGCGGTGCTGCTTATCGAAGACAGGCTGATGCTATTAATGCAAGGCATAGGCGTGTACAGGATTATAGAAATAACCCGGACATGGTAAGGCAGGAAGAGGCGCTTGCTAAAGTTAGGGAGAACGAGAGTCATATTGATTCCGCTAACGAAACTGTTCAGGATATGACCGCAAATCTAAATGCTGCGCTTGCTGCGGATGCTAGCGATGATAATAACGCTCTAATTACGGCCTATACCAACAAGCTTAAAGAGTCTAGCGAAGGTCGTGCGGCGCTTGCTAATATTTTTGCCACTCGTACGGCTGGTCCAAATGCGTTAAGCGATGAATCATTCAATGCTATGATGTCTAGTTTTGGCGCAGACGAGATTGATGCTTTGCGCGAAGTGAGCCCACATATGGCTACCTATATCGAAGGTGTCAAGAATGGAACTATAGGGCGTGGCGATTACAATACTATCAATGTATTTAACTCTGGTATGTTGGATAACCTCACGGAAGAAAGTGTTGCCAATATGGATACTGCAGAATTCAACGAAATCGTGAGTCAGCTTACTGCTAACCCTGCAAACAATAACAGTAGACAGGCTGTCGAGTTTGCTAGGATTGCCGAACGCCTTGCGAATAATGAGAAGTTGGCGCCAAGTCTCAACAGTCAAAAGCTCGATGCTCTTACTGGCGCAAACGGCTTCTTGACTCAGCGCAATAGCCGCATTAGGGCTACGGCAGGTAGTGCATTTGGTGCTTATAACGGTATGAATTCTGCTCAATTGAATGCTCAGGCTCAGGCAGATTACAATGCTGCGGCTGCGGCTGGCGATGCCGAGAGAATGGAGGCTGTCGCCTTTGCCTATAGAAACGCCGCTGCTAACCGAACGAACGATGCAGCTGTAGAAGCGGCCAGAACGAATATTGATAGCTGGGCAAATGGCGCTCGTGCTGCTGCTCAGGCTAATGGCCATCAAGACGTAATCGGTGCTCAGCTTGACCTAATTAGTATGCCTGGACACAGAATTGCTTAATTAGCTATAAAATAGCATAAGCGTTTTATGATAAAATAAAAACATGGATGGCCAATCTGGCGCAAACACGAACGGCGCCGATAATGCGCAAGACAAAAACGAGTCGAATAAGCGCTATATAACCGGCGGAAGAAGGCGCAGCGAGGGTAGTGTCTCTCGGGATTTTTCTGCGCAAAACACCGAACAAATGCCACGATTTTTTGCTGCCGCCATGCAGAATAATGCGCCAGCTAGAACAGTTGATAGAAGCAGACTTTGGAAGATTCTTGGCATTGTTACAGCCGTAGCGGTGCTGGTTGCTATTATTGTTATTGCAATTGTTAATATCTTTAATCGAAGTATTGGCAATAAGCTATCCGAAAAAGAGTTCACGGATAGGATTTATTATCGCGATGAAATGAATTGCGAGGCTGCCTATTACAACCTTGGCAAAGAGAGAAAATTTAGCATTGTTGCCAACGATGGCTGGAAGAATGCAGAAATAAAAGGCGTTCTTCTGGATGACGTGCTTGTTGATATTACTATCTATGATGGTGATGTGTATGTTTGGCGATTCGATAGCTATGATAGTGAAAACCGAAAAATGAATCATTCCGACTCTGTTATCTATAAGTATGAAGACTTTGAAGTTATTAAGAACTATGACATTCGTAATAAGCTCAGTTCTCTCGGTAACGGTATAAAAGACCGTGAAATAAGGTGCAAAACACTTGATGACTATGTCTTTAAGGAGCCTAACGATAATCTGTTCAATGACCAACGTATGGTAGTTAAGGATAAAAATGATTAAAAGTATCTTTAAGTGCCGTAGAAAAACACTGATTTTGGCGTTGTTTTTGTCGCTCTTCTTTGGGGGCGTGATTTCCCAACCTAGCTTTGCGCAGGAAGGTAAGTATGCTAGCACTCAGGACGCGATGGCGGACATTACTTACGATAATGTAATTCCAGTAGCGGAAGGTGTGAATAGTACGTATAGTGGGCCAGTAGGATTAGCTCCAAATTTTTACGGTGGCGATCTTGGGCATGCAACTTCCGCAATGTGTGGTATGTCGTTCTTGATGAAGCCTGGCTATAAAATAAAGCCATACAATGCTAGCAAACCTATAAGTTCGGAAAATATATCCATCATTAATGCGAATGATCTATCCGTAGTTGATGAAGCATCTGATGCTACTTATCGAATAACTCTAAGTGGTGCATATTATGTTCGTGCTACTTGGGCTGTTATTACTTATGTAGATGGAAGTGCGGATTTGGTGATGTTTGGTAATGCCGAAGGACACCCTATGGGTCCGGATGAATGCGGTGACAATGGTAATACGGCTTGCGGTGGTGAATATGAATGGGCCTTTTCTTGTCAGGACTTATTTAGTGATGCTATCACGGTTGATAGTCTTGAAAGAAGCTTTAGTAATTTTCCTGCCGGCTCTAGCCCTGATGGTTTGGCTCCGATTGGAAACTGGCAGCCTAGTAATACGCAAGGTTATGGTCTTTGTGCTAGCAGTCATTTCCATGATAGCTTTGAATCTCATGCTACATGTACTATGCGTTATGTGGGGGAATACCGTGATCTTCTTAGCGCAGAACAAAAGGCCGCCGCAGCCGCGATTACTTATGAACAGCAAACGCAAGAAGAGCAATGTGGTGGTGTGGTAGGATTCTTTACCTGCCCGCTCGCCGAATCGATGTCTAACTTTCTAAAGACTGTCTACGATATCTTTAGTGGCTTCTTCTTAAATATTGATCCAGCTGTATTTAGTGGCAACAAACGCGGCACTGCTGGCTATGCTATTCATAAGGCATGGAGCAGCTTTAGGGATATTGCGAATGCAATGCTCATTGCGGCACTGTTAATCGTTATTCTTTCTCAGATTAGCGGTTTTGGTATAACAAACTATGGCATAAAGAAGAGCTTGCCAAAGATTGTTATTGCGGCGCTGTTGGTTAATCTGTCGTATCTTATCTGTCAGGGCGCAATCGATCTTTCGAATATCTTTGGCCATAGAATCGGCGATATCTTCGAAGGAATGCTCGAGGCTTCGGGCGGTCCAATTCAATCAAACGCCTTCCAGGGTTCAACAATCGCTACTCTTATCTTTGTTCTAATCGCTGTTGTTGTGGCAATTATTCATTTTGGCGCCAGAATTTGGGTTGCGCTTATTGTCCTTTTGCTCATATGTGCGGTTGCGATGTTTATCATGCTTGCCGTTTCAGTTATTCGTCAGGCGCTATGTATCTTGGCTGTCGTTGTTTCTCCAGTCGCTCTATGTTGCTATATGATGCCTGGAACAAAAGGAGTGTTTAATAAATGGTTCGGTATATTTAAGGGTGTATTGGTTGCTTATCCGATGACAAGCTTGGTCGTATATGGCTCATCTTATGCTTCGTCGATACTACTTAAGGCTTGGGGCTTTACTTCTCAAGTTGGTGCGGATAATTTCTTTGAGACCTTCCTAAAATCTATTGCAGGTCTCCTAGTGGTTACAGTGCCATACTTCTTCATTCCAAGAATTATTATGAAGTCTCTCACGGCACTGGAAGGTATTACATCGAGAATCGGCAATGCGCTAATTCGTAATACGTCTGGCGCAGTTCGTGGCTCTGCTTTTGCTCAGCGTCAAAATGATACCCAAGAATTTAGGCGCAATGTCCGCCGTGCTGGCCTTCATTATAACCGTAGGACTGGTACGGTCGAGAATCG
>JAUMYE010000032.1 GCA_030528815.1 Candidatus Saccharimonadota bacterium
ATTAATCAGGGTAAACGCGAGCAGACTTTGCTTGGCGTTACGGGTTCTGGTAAGACTTTTACAATGGCAAATATTATCGAGAAGGTTAATAAACCAACTCTAGTTCTCGCCCATAACAAAACCCTTGCCGCCCAGCTTTATTCCGAGTTTCGCGATTTCTTCCCAGAGAACGAAGTTCATTATTTTGTTTCTTACTTCGATTACTATCAGCCAGAAGCCTATATCGCCAGTACAGATACATATATCGAAAAAGACTCTGCCATTAACGAGGAAATCGACCGTCTCCGCCACGCCGCAACCGAGGCACTATTAACCAGAAAAGACACCCTTATTGTTGCTTCCGTTTCTTGTATCTATGGTATTGGTTCGCCAAACAACTACAAGCAAATGGCTATCCGTGTCGCAAAGGGCGAGCCAAGAGAACTCAACGCCTTTATTCGCACGCTAACCGAAATCCAATACCATCGTAACGATATCGCTTTTGAGCGTGGTAATTTCCGCGTCCGTGGTGACGTCGTAGATATTTTCCCAGCTTCTGGTGACCGCGCCTATCGTATCGAGTTTGGTTTTGACGGAATCGAAAATATCAAGGTCATCGACCCGCTCACGGCAGAAGTTCTAGCCACTCCAGACGAAATTGGCATCTTCCCAAATACTCACTATGCCACACCAAAAGAAGATCTCGATCTTGCCATCGACCGCATCCGCGAAGAATATAAGCTTCGTCTAGATTTCTTTAATCGTCAACACAAATACTTGGAAGCACAGCGCCTTAGCCAACGCATCAAATACGACCTAGAAATGCTTGAACAGACGGGTTTCGTGAAGGGCATCGAAAACTACTCAAGACACCTAGAAGGACGCAAGCTCGGTCAGCCGCCAGCCACGCTTCTGGATTACTTTCCAGAAGACTTCCTTGTCCTTATCGACGAGTCGCATATGACTCTGCCTCAAATCCGCGGCATGTATAATGGCGATCACGCTCGCAAGGAAACTCTCGTAGAATACGGCTTCCGTTTACCAAGCGCGCTAGATAACCGCCCACTCACTTTTGCCGAGTTTGATAGACATATCAGCCACGTCATTTATACTTCCGCAACCCCAGGAGAATACGAAAGACAACATAGCGAAGGCGTCGCCGAACAGGTTATCCGCCCAACCGGCCTGCTTGATCCAGAAATCGAAATTCGTCCAAGCGAAAACCAGATCGATGATCTTATCGAAGAAATAGACAAGCGCATCGCCAAGAATCAGCGCGTCCTTATCACGACCCTCACAAAGCGCATGGCCGAAGACCTAACCGACCATCTTACTGAGCTAAATATTAAAACCGCATACATTCACAGCGACGTCGACACGATGGAGCGCGCAGACATCTTACATGATCTCCGCCTCGGCAAATACGATGTTCTCGTTGGCATTAACCTCCTCCGTGAGGGTTTGGATCTGCCAGAAGTATCCCTCGTCGCAATCCTTGATGCAGACAAGGAAGGCTTCCTCCGTAGCGAATCGGCCCTTATTCAGACCATCGGCCGCGCCGCTCGTCACGAAGAGGGCAAAGTTATCATGTATGCGGATAACCAAACCGGCAGCATGTATCGCGCTATCGAAGAAACCAACCGCCGCCGCAAAATTCAGGACGAATACAATAAAAAACACGGCATTACGCCACATTCTGTCGCAAAGGAAATTTCCGAAGGCCTACGCGCCATTATTCCACAAAAAGAGAAGAGCAACAAGCTCAACCTCAAGAAAATCCCACGCGAAGAATACCCAGCAATCATCAAAGAACTCACATCTCAGATGCAACTTGCTGCCGCCAACCTCGAATTCGAAAAAGCCGCCGAGCTACGCGACCAAATCGAAGATATCAAGGTTGCACTTAAGAAGAGTTAGTTTCAGCGCGGCTAATAGTTCTATATAGTCGCCCACTATTACGTTGTTTTTCTTATATATTAATTAGCTTGCGAAATCCGCAAGTAATGTCAGATAAGCCTATTACGCTCAGGTGTAATTACTTGCAAAAATCGCAAGTAATTAGCCATGTTTCAAAAACCATCAAAAAGCCCAGCCATTACAGCTGGGCTTTTCTGTTAGAGATAAACGCCAGGGTAACCCTGAACCCAATCGCGCACAAATGTTTCTACATCGCCAAGCGGAGTCAAATTTTTACACTTATCCGCCTCGACTACAGTAAGAACCAAGAAATTACGTCCATCGGGATCGCAGAAAATCGGATTCAGAGTACATTTTTTGCCACTTTCATGCACCTTATCAACCTGAGTAAGCACGGCTGATATGATGTAATCCTTGGCCATCTTGCCAGATTTTACCTTGAGTCCGCCAACAGCCAGGTCACCTTTTTCCGATCTGAGTACGAAAGGCACCTTATATTTTCCCCTGAAGACATCATTTGCAAGCGATCCAACCGTGCCATACACGATATGAATCCCCTTATCAAGATACATCAGATCAGCAGCTATCGAATCCTCACTGAAAGCGTCCGTCATAAAGCTACTAGCTTTTCCCATCATACGTCATCCCTCCTTCAGACAAGAATGTTAGGTCCCTGGTAAGCCAGAAAATGATCCAGCATATCTTCCGCGTTCTTATAGCGTTCTACAAGACTCGAATCTTCATCGTCTTCAATATCCGAACATTCGTCAACGTTAGCATCAACCGAATACATGTTCATCGTGCGCCAATCCGGGAACTCAACTCTTACCGGTCCATCTTCCATAAGGCTTTTCAGGATGGTCAAGATGAATTCACGCAGCGGAACGATAGAATGCTCCGTAATAACGCCGTCGTTCAGATAGACGATAAGTCCCGAGCCAGAGTAACAACAAACCGGAAAACAAGCCAGCTCTTCCGAAATACCAATTGACTGTCCGCCTTCGGCAATGATAATCCTACCGTCACTAACAAAAATCGAATAAACTATCTTCATATTGACCCCTCCTATCTTGAAGATGTGTGAATAAGATTATTTGCACCGAAAGGTCTAGATTATCTCTAATCAGAATCTTAAGGTACCAAATTGCTCATACTATACCATAAAAACCCAATTCTTCATAGAGTCACCCCTTAAATTTTGTCGATTTCATGGTATAATACTCGCATGACTATTACACGTTTCGCCCCGTCTCCTACGGGATATATCCATATCGGCAATGTCCGCAGCGCAATCTACCCATATCTTGTCGCTAAGCAAGAACAGGGAAGCTTTATTCTTCGTATCGAAGATACTGACCAGGCCAGATATGTCGAAGGCGCAACGGAACTTATTCTTGATACTCTAAAATGGCTCGGCCTAGAATGGGACGAAGGACCAGAAAAAGGTGGCGAACACGGCCCATATTACCAGACTCAGCGCAAAGACCTATATATCGAGTGGGCGAAGAAACTTATCGCCGAAGGTCGTGCTTATGCCGACACGACCACTCCAGAAGAGATGGCAAAATATCGCGAAGAAGCTCAGAAAGCAAAGAAACCATTCCTATTCCGCGAACATCGCCCAGAAAACCCACCAGAGTGGGAGCTAGGCATGCCACTGCGTTTCAAGGCAGAGCCAAAAGATTACACCTACGAAGACGCTGTTTATGGCGAGCTCCACATGGGCCCAGAAACTCAGGACGATATTATTCTAATCAAGTCTGACGGTTTGCCAACCTACAACTTCGCACACATCGTCGACGATTCTAGCATGGGAATCACTCATATCATGCGTGGTCAGGAATACCTACCAAGCATGGGTAATTATCTTGCGCTTTACGAAGCTCTTGGCGTTCCACGCCCAGTATTCGTACATCTTCCACATATTCTTGGCCCAAGCGGCAACAAGAAGCTCAGCAAGCGCGATGGCGCAAAATCCGTCACAGATTACCGCAACGACGGCATCCTTCCAGAAGCCATGCTAAACTACCTCGCATGCCTTGGCTGGAACGACGGCACCGAAGACGAGATGTATACCAAAGAAGAGCTTATCGAGAAATTCAAACTAGATCGCATTCAGCGCGCTGGCGCTCGTTTTGACGAGACAAAACTCCTCTGGCTCAATGGTCAGTGGATCCGCCGCCGCTTTGCCGAAGATCCAAAGAAACTCTTTGAAGAAACTGCAAATTTCTGGCCAGAAAGCGCCAAGAATGTTTCCGACGAAGAGAAATACAAGATCTTTTGCATTATTTACGACCGCCTCAAGACTCTTTCCGATCTTCGCACTATGACTACCTATTTCTTCGAAGATCCAACTATCGATATGAGCATGATTCAGACTAACAAGGCCCTCAAGAAGCTTAGCGAGTCCGAGCTCTGCCAAATCCTTAGCGATGCCGCAAATGGCCTATCCGAGCTTAACGAATGGTCTGCAGAAATGCTCCAGAACAAGCTTAACGAACTCATGGCAAAATCCGAGCAGAAGCCAGCCGTATTCTTCGGCCTTATTCGCCTAAGCGTCAGCTTCGCACCATTTAGCCCAGCCTTGCACGATACCCTAAGCGTCCTAGGCAAAGAAAAAGCCCTAGCTCGCATGCATGCCGTTGTTACTGCATTCAAAAACGACCAGCAATAATCACTATCTTTCTTATGCTATACTAAAAGTATGGAACATAAGACGAAGCCTCCGAAGGCAGGTTTTCAGATAAAAAAGAAACCCGTCCAGGACGACACGCTTATCAAACTTTACGAAGAAAGCGAGCTTTCAAAAGCTGGCACTAAAACTACTGATGCCCCAAAAGAGAAGCCAGTAGAAGACGACGATCTTAGTCGCAATAACGAAGACGTTATTCAAGAGGCACGCAAGAAAGACAAGAAGCGCCTCGAGAAACAGGCACAAAAAGACGCCAAAAAGCGCGAGAAGTATATCCAGAAAGACCATAAAAAGGCTCAAAAAGCCAAGAAATCTGGTGGCTCCAAAATCAAGACATTTTTCAAAATTTTTATTCCGCTACTTATCCTAGCAGGTGTTTTTGTTGGCGCGTATTTTATCTTTCTTAGTCCAGAAATTAACGAGAAATCCAGCGAACAAGGCCAAGCTCAGACCAAAGCAGACGAAATCTATTATTCCAAGCTTACTGGCCGAACAGTCAATCAGAGCCAAGTTGGCGCCGCAGCTACTTGCGTCATGATCGAAAATAGCCCAGACGCTCGTCCGCAATCAGGCCTAGACGAAGCTGGCGTAGTCTATGAAGCCATCGCCGAAGGTGGCATCACAAGGTTTATGGCCATTTTCCAAGAAGCTAAGCCACAATATATTGGCCCAGTCCGAAGCGTTCGTATGACTTTTGCTCAATTCGCCAAACCATACAACTGTAGTATTGCCCACGTTGGCGGTTCCGCAAACGCCCTCAATCTTATTCGCAATAACCCTGAGTTCCGCGATATCGACTATGGCTTTAATGACGATTTCTACTGGCGCGCTAGCCATCGCTACGCCCCTCACAACGTCTATACGAGCTTCGATAAACTCGACGCTTTAAATCAAGGCCTAGGCTATACAACTTCAAACTTCAATGGCTTCACTCGTGTTAAGCCAGACACGAAGACTCAGTCAGATAACATTACTGCTAGAACAATCTCTATCACAATGTCTTCAGATATGTTCAACCCAGTCTATACCTACAACGAAGCTACAAATACTTACGATCGTGGCTATGCGGACGGCGAAACACATGAAGTCGTCTCAGAAAGTGGAGTCATTTCCCGAGTATCGCCAGATACGGTTATTGCTATGGAGGTTACCGCAATCGCTCGCTCAGGCGAAGAACAATACTCAGATTACGTTACAACTGGCAGCGGCAAAGCCTTTATCTTCCAAAACGGCACCGTTGTAGCAGGCACCTGGGAAAGAGCTGACGAAAACAGCGAGCTAAACTTCCTAGACGAAAACGGTAATACCGTAGCCCTAAATCGCGGACAAACCTGGATTACCGCCTATCCAAACAGCAACACTATCACTTGGGAATAAAGAAAGGACTCCTCATGTATAATACCGACAACCAAATTCAGAGCTTCGAAACCTTGCCAGGCGAGAGCAAAGCAAACGTCTCGCCAGAGAAAGCCCAAGAACTAGCCGAAAATGCCGCAGCATGGGAAAACGCCATGTCGGACTATAACGCCGCATCCGAAAGCGTCGATCAAGCCATCGAAACTGGCGACGACGCAATGCTAGCCGAGGCTCAGCAGGCTCAACAACAAGCTCAAGAAGCCGTCGAAGCAGCCAATGCCGAGCAAGCAGCAGATATTAAAGATATTCAGTCGGTCAGCCCAGACAACAACATGACCCCAAGATTAAATAGCCCAAGCAATCCAGTTGCACATGCCTTCGATCAGGCTTGGCGAGACGGCAAGGGCGGGGTAGCCCTAGAGGATGCTTATGATGGCATCCGTGCTCAAAACTCAGCCGAAAGTTTGCAGGTTGCCGCAGAACAAATCGAGCCAGAAGTCGCCGTAATTACTCGCGAGAATAGCAATACTGGCAATGCAACTATCGAAGCAAGCGAAGATGGCGTTACGGAAGAAGCTGCCGAGCAGCAGAATCTAGAAGAAATCGCCGAAGCCGCTACAGCTGTCGCAATTGGCGCCAAAGCCGAAACCGAACAAGCCGTTCAAGATTTGAATCATAACCGCACTGAAGGTGCCACATCTGCAGAAGCCAGCCTCGCCGAAGCTCAGGCTCAACTAAGCCAGCTCCAATCCGAAGCCCACATGAGCCAGAACGAACAACCAGGCGAAATCCAAGCTCAGAGAACTAGCGAAAACATCATCTCTGAAGCTATAGATATGGTAGACAATGCAGCCAACGACCTAGAACAGGCCACAGATCGCCAAGAAGAAAGACAAGAAGAAGCCGAAGAAAAGAAAGAAGAAATTCGCCGCTTCGAAGAGGAGCAGGCAGAAATCGCCGCTGCCGAACAGCAGCAAGTAGAAAGCCTACAAGAAGCAGAAAATAGCCTTCCTGCAAACAATCAGCTCAGCCCAGAAGAAGCTAGCGATTACGCCAAGGGAGATATCTTCAATACTCACACCGACGATACTGAAAATAATCCAGAATATATCGACGACAACAACGCCGAGCAAGAAGACGAATACGAAACTCCACGTCAGAGCATCTTTGGTTAAACAACAAAGAATAAGCAGAGTAAAAATATACCCCCAATCTGGGGGTTATTTTTATTCTTCAATCATATCCATGATGTATTGAACGGT
This sequence comes from Candidatus Saccharimonadota bacterium, assembly GCA_030528815.1. Classification (GTDB taxonomy): domain Bacteria; phylum Patescibacteriota; class Saccharimonadia; order Saccharimonadales; family Saccharimonadaceae; genus UBA2834. Next base: position 7,207 of record JAUMYE010000032.1, read on the forward strand.
AATATCTAATTGTTCGTCGGCATAAATGCTCGCTTTTCCGTCGCCTTTTTGCTCGCCATAGCTACCAAACTGCGCATGATTTCCGCCAGGAATTTCATAAACTATTGCGCTAGATGGCAAATATTTTGCGCTCTCGCTTATTTTCTCACGATTAATTACATTATCATTCGAGCCATAAATCTCTAGCACTTTCATATCGTCCGGCAGTTTAGCAGTCGGATAGGCTGCCAACATAACCAAGCCCTCTATTCCTTCTGGATGCTCAGCCGCATATTTTGCCGCCATTGCACCGCCCATAGAATGGCCACCAATATACAAATGTTCGTATGGCCGATAGCCTTCACCTAGACGACTTACAACATCTCTAAAAGCGTCTTGATTTAATATCGCAAAATTAAATGGCATCTTTACAACCACACAGCTAAGACCGGCTTTAGCCAAGCGCGACATTAGCGGAGCATAAGCTTTATATTCAACTCGAGCACCAGGGTAGAACACAAGCAAATCATCAGCCTGATCATGACTGGTAAACCAAATCTCATTATCGTATTGCTCGACACTAACATTATCCGTGCTTTTCAGGCTATTTAGAGCAACGCTATCTGCACGATAATAACTCGCAAAATAAATCCCAATCACCAGCACAACGAAAGCAAATGCCCCACAGATACTAGCGATTATTATCTTTTTCTTATTACTCTTAGCTTGTTTCTTCTTAGTCATACTACTTATGATTATAGCTTTTTTACGACATAATTCTTGCCAAAAAGCAAAAACATCATGCTTCCGCTTGTAGCATTTTTAGATATGCAATATGCTACATGCACGGGAGTTATTGGTAAGCTTCCGGGGTGTCGAAAAATATGAAAGAATGGAACTCTGCTCGCAGGGGCTTCAAACGAGTAATATTAAGTAAACGGCGATTCTAGGTAGCTAGGAGGCTCCTGAGAATAGGCAAAGCATGGCTCTGAGGTTAACAATCTTAGGTATGAGTGTGGAGTTGAAGGTAAGGTTCCGAAAACCTAAAAGAAAAGTCCGCCGCTAAGGCAGACTAATCCAAAAACCTTAATCGCGGGGTTCCTAGAGCCCCGCTCTTGTTTATATTTTAGCATCTTCACGAGTATTGCGCAAAATTGCCTCCACCACTCGCAAACCCTTATACTATAACTATGTTAAACATCTACCTCGACGTCGATGGCGTCCTACGCGGCTGCGCTTCGCCAAAAGAAGATATCGAAGCCTTCTTGCGCTACTGTCTAGATAATTTCCCAGTTTACTGGCTCACATCACACTGCAAGGGCGGAGTTAATTACGCGCCTCGCGCACTCGAGGGAATTCTTTCCGACGATTTAGTAAAAGAGCTTGCTGAAAAAGTTCAGCCAACAGATTGGAGTGCCCTAAAGACCGAAGCTATAGATCTCGACGAACCTTTTGTCTGGTTCGACGATTACGAAGTATCTTATGAAACCGAAAGACTCAAAGAGCATAATCTCGAAGACAGTTTCTACTTAGCAGACAGAAACGATCCGAACACTGCCAAAGAAATGCTTCAGTATCTCAAAGGGAGGAATCATGAATCTAAGTAACGAGCTAGTAAAGCTTACAGATACTACCTATCTAAAAACCAACAAAACGACCATCCCTACAAATTGGCCAATGCTTGGCGTGCGCATTCCAGAGATTAAAAAACTAGTCCAGAAAATCCCAAAAGAAGAAATCCCCAAATACCTAGAAACGAAGCCAGCAAACCACGAAGAAATACTAGCTCGCGGCTTCCTTATTGCGCGCCTTCCATACGAAGAAATGCTAGAATACTTCGATTCGCAAGTCAGCCTTTTCGATAACTGGTGCACGGTAGATACTTTTTGTGCTGCTTTGCGCAAAAGCGTTAAAAAGAACGAAGCAGATTTCCTAGAACACAAAGTAAAGCCGCTCCTAAAATCCCGGAAAGAATTCGAAACCCGAACTGGCTTAGTCTGCTTACTGGATTTATTTATGAACGAAGAATATATACCAATCATCTTCGAGAGCATCGAATCGCTGAAAGATCGCAACGAATACTATGTCAAAATGGCCGCCGCTTGGCTTCTAGCTGAGTGCTATATAAAATTCCGATCCAAAACAGAAGTTTTCATGCATAAGACAGAACTCAATGACTGGACCTACAAAAAGACAATATCCAAAATCTGCGACTCTTACCGCGTAGACGAAATAGATAAGCGGATCCTAAAAGAATCAATTAGATAGCAATCCCGAAGGGAGATAAACAAAACGCCGTCGTCTCACTTCGTCCGACCGGGTTTTTGACGAACCCTGGCTCGCCCCCTTCGAAATATTATTTGGAGAATAAAATCGCTCAGATGGGTATTTTCTTCTTGCCTCGCGCTATTATTGATAGAGCGACGGCAAGAAAAAATGCCCACATGGGCGATTTTAACTCCAAATGGTGATCCCGAAGGGAGTCGAACCCTTGATTTTCTGGATGAGAACCAGACG